>CAMNCR010000154.1 GCA_946534455.1 uncultured Clostridia bacterium
TCCGGCTCATTCCAGACCTCGAAGAACCAGGTGCGGATTTCCTCCGCGCCGTAGCGGTGAATCAGGAAGTGCAGGAAGGCGGTGATATACCGCTTCCAGGCCTCCAGATCCTCCGGCGGGACGATGAGGGGCTTATAGAAGAAGGAGCCCTCCGGCTTTTCTCCCTCCTTTTTCCGGGCCAGCTTGCCGGGCATGAAGGACAGCTCCACAAAGGGCTTCATGCCGGCGTCCAGCACGTTGTCATAGGCGACGCCGCAGGCGTTGAAATTATATTCCTCAAAGGCCTCTGAGCCGGGAATGGGATACATCATGGACAGATCATTGAACGTCCGCATGTCATCGCAGAAGATGCCATGAAAGCGAACCCGTTCAATGCCCAGCGTATCATGAATGAACTTCAGCTGGCGGGTGTAGTCGGTCCGCAGGGCCAGCAGGGCGTGGCCGGAGCCGACGCAGAACTGCCAGTGCCGGTCGTGGGGAAGGGTGGACGTGTTCTGAGCAATCCGGAATTCCATGGAGCGCACCTCTTTCAATGATTTGATGGGTCTGGAAAGGGATCAGAGTCTGAACAGGGAAACCGGGCCGGTGAGCCCGCTGCCGCAGGCGGGAACCCGCGCCAGAAGCTTGCGGTAGCCCTCCAGGAGGGGATAGCAGGCCCGCTCCAGGGTGGTCGCCACCTCGATGCGGAGGTGATTGACGCCCGCGCGGCCGGCCAGCTCAAAGAGCATGGGCGGCGCGATCTGCAGGCCGCAGCTTTCGCCGTTCAGGAAGACCTCCACGCCCTCGCTGGCATCCTCCACGCGCAGGAGCAGCCGGGAAGCCGCGGGAAGATCAAAATCGCAGTCATAGCGGACAAACCCGGAGAACGTGGGCTCCGCTTCGGCCAGCTGCAGACCGTCCGGCACGGAGGTTTCCACCGCCGGGGAGAAGGCGGGATAGGCCGCTCCCTCGCAGGTGGACCGGCGCCAGCCCCGCAGCGGAATTTCGGCCCCGGAGGCTTCCGGGAGGGGCTGGAGGCAGGCGCAGTCTCCGCCGACCAGGAAGACGGGTTTCAGCGGCTCGACGGTCAGCCGGTAGCCGGCTCCCTCCTTTTCGGCGGGCAGACAGCGGTTGGCCCAGGCGTCATACAGGAAGGCGCTCTCCATCGGGCTGGCGGGCTCCAGAAGCCCCTGCCAGGGCGCGGTGCCCTCGTTGACGATCAGGATCAGGGGCGTGTCGCCCTGAATCTCCAGCAGGCGGATGCGGTCGTTTGCCGGGGTGACGACCGGCCGGGGGAAGGCCAGCTGCCGCGCGGATTCCGCGAGATGGTCCAGCGGAACCACCGGGCAGCGGTCCAGCGCCGCGGGCAGCGCGGCGCCCGTTTCGCTGACGAAGCCGGGCTTCCGGTCCGCAAAGAAGATCGGCACGCCCGCCGCGGCCAGACGCTCCAGGCCCCGGACCGCGTCGGCGCAGAGGCTGGCGCAGCCGGGCACGACCAGCAGGTGATAGCGCTGGTCGCGGATGCGGAAGCACTTTTCCCCGTCCGGCTGGCAGCAGGCGGGATCGCCCAGCAGATCCGACGGAACCACGTGGAAATCCATCTGCGCGTCGTAGAGGGCGCGGCCGGGCGTCTCAAAGGGCATGGCCTCCGGATCGCACCATTCCGCCTCTCCGTGATACAGCACGGCGACGGGCACCTGATGGCGTCCGGAGGAGGTGAGGGTGGCGGTGCGGTTCATATAGGCCATGAGATGGCCGAAATGGCGGTACTGGGGATTGTGCCCGTGGGCGTAGAAATGGGGCGGACAGTCCGGATCCGGGAAGGGCGCGCCGCTGAAGGCGTGGGGCACGAAGTAGTTGATGCCGCGAACCAGGAAGTGATCCGCGAGATACTTCTCCAGCCGGACGCCCTCCTCCCAGCCGTAGTTCCCGAAGATTTCGCACATGGCGCGGCCCTGCTTCCGGGGCTCCAGCGCGGCCGCGCTCTGGGCCAGCTTGGCCAGGCCGTAGTGATAGAAGGGACCGCTGCGGGCCTGATGCATGAAATTCAGCTTCGGCTCATCCTCGCCCTGAGGCAGCACCTGGCCGCCGATATCGTCGATGCCGGCCATGTCCTGCCCCTCCAGCCCGCGGAAATAGTGGCCGAGGCTGGAGCCGGTTTTGCAGTGATGCCCGTTATCCTCGATCACATGGCCGATGTACTGGACGCCGTGCTCCCGGCACCAGGCGCCGATCTGCTCGCTGAAGTTGCGGCGCACCAGGCGGGTCAGGCAGTCCATATAGGCCATATGGATCCGGGCGGTTTCCGGATCGCGCCCGGGGCTCCAGAGGCGCCACAGCAGGGAGGCCCAGCCGTCCCCCAGCGCCTGGGCGAGGCTTTCCTCCAGCTCCCGGCCCCAGGGCAGGTCCTGATGGCTGCCCAGGAAGTTTTCCGTGTCGTACATGAAGCCGTTGCCAAGCTCCGGCTCATCGGAGAAGAAGCCGGCAATCGTCTTTCCGAAGTCCGCGCCGTAGTGCTGCCAGTGCGCTTCGTAGACCGCGTCGATCAGCACGCGCACGCTGTCGCGGTCGGTCATGTTGATATAGTCCCGATGATAGCCGGCGTTCCGGCTGATGGTGATGATCCGGAGCTCCGCCTCGCCCGGGGCCTTGCGGAAGGTCAGGGTTTCCCCGGCCAGGCAGCCGGTGAGATCCGTAACCCGTCCCTCCTGGAGAAGCTCCGCCCGGAGAATCCGGTCGTCCTGGAAGACCCGGGCCGGAGGCCGGTTGAAGAACATCTGCTCCATGGGCGTGGAGGCGATGCGGACGGGCGCGCTGAGCAGGCCCTCCGCCCGCAGGTCCAGCGTCACGCTGTCCGCCTCGGCGGAGAGGACCCGGCTGTTCAGGAAAATGCCCTGGCGGCAGAGCGCGTCCGGCTTTCCGGTCAGCGCCCCGTTGGCAAAGCCGGTGGGGAAATGGCTGTCGTCCAGGATCCAGACCTTCATGCCCCGCTTCCGGGCTTCATCCAGGATGATATCCATGTCCTGCCACCATTTCGGGCCGCAGAAATCCGGGTGGGGCCGGCTTTCCACGCAGACGGCGCCGCAGTTGGCGCCGTGAATGGCGGACATGAGCTCCCGGAGGGTGGCTTCATCCTCTCCGTGCTGCCAGAAAAACGGCAGCAGATGGTTGTCCTCCCTCCCGGACAGAAGCTGCTGGATGGTTTGATTCATGACCGGGATCCTCCTTATCGTTCCTGCGTGAAGGTGATGCATCTGCCGGGCGCATGGACGGCATAGGGCTGATCGCAATACAGGTGCGTGCGGAGCATCAGGGTCAGAATATTCCGGGCGTTGCGCTCCAGGTGGGCCCGGGAAATGACACCCTGCGAGAGCCCTTCCAGAATGCGGTCAAAGTCCGCCTTTTCGCCCGGCTCCACCAGGTCGTTCTGCGCCTTGACGCACAGGGCGGCGTCCGCCTTATCGTATTTCAGCTGCGCGGAGGCGGCCAGCTGGGCGCTCAGATCGCTGGTGGTCAGCCAGTCCGTCATCACCATGCCCCGGAAGCCCCATTCATCGCGAAGCAGCCGGGTGACGGAATCCTCGCAGTTCGCGGCATGAATGCCGTTCACCAGGTTATAGGAGGTCATCAGGGACATGGGCTGGGCTTCCTCCACCACGATGCGGAAGTTCCGGGTGTAGATTTCCCGGATGGCGCGCTCGGAAATGTGGGAATTGGTGAACATCCGGTTGTCTTCCTGATTGTTGGCCAGGTAATGCTTGACGGTGGTGCCGAAGCCGGGATGGGACTGAACGCCGTGGGTGTCCGCCGCGGCGCACTTGCCGGCCAGCAGGGGATCCTCGGAATAGTATTCGAAGTTGCGCCCGCACAGGGGATTGCGGTGGATGTTCATGCCGGGGGCCAGCCAGAGGGTGGCGCCGAAGGCTTCCATTTCGGACCCCACCAGGTCGCCCATGTCCTCAATCAGCTCAAGATCCCAGGAGGAGGCCAGGTTCATGGCGATCGGGATGGCCGTCAGATACTGATAGTGCCGGATGCCCTCCGCGTTCTGATCGCCGCCGAAGGCCATGCCGCCCAGACCGACGGCGGTTCCGTCCGGCCGCTCGATATATTCCGGGGTCAGGCGCAGCCCGGCAGGGCCGTCGCAGAGCTCCATCTGCTTCAGGCCGTATCTGGCCTCCAGCTTGCCGGTGGTTTCTCCCGCGGCGCCGGGCAGCGTTTTGGCGGCGGAGCCCAGCACGCTGTTGAAGCCCACGTTGTCCACGGAGTTGCCGACCATCAGATAGGCCAGCTCCTCGTCCGTCAGCTGGGCGATAAAGTCATCCAGGGAGGCCTGTCCGCCGGCGACGGCGTCAAAGGGAATCAGCTGGCCCTGCTTTTTCGGCAGGGGAGCGGGCAGAGAGGCATACCGGGCCTCCACCTGGGCGATGCATTCCGGATTCAGCGTCAGACGGGGCGCGGCGGCCAGCTCCGCTGCCTCGCAGGGCGGAGTCCAGGGGGTTCCCGCGGGCTCGATTTCCGTCAGCCCGCCGTCCGGATCCCGGAACAGGTGCTCCACCTTCTCCGTGTGGACGACCTCCGGCAGATGGAGGACGGCGGCGATATGGGTGTTCCGGGAGCTGCTGCCGACCCGGAGAATATAATCCCCGTCGGGCAGGACCCAGGAGACGCATTTCGGGCAGAAGCTGGCCAGGGAGGCGGCCTGAATGCGCAGGGTCAGGGTTTCGGCCTCGCCGGGCTGCAGCAGGCGGGTTTTTGCGAAGGCCCGCAGCTCCTGCCAGGGCTTGACGGGGCCTTTGGCCGGGGCGGAAACGTAAATCTGCGCCACCTCGCGGCCGGGGAATTCCTTTCCGATGTTCTGAACGCGGACGCGGATCCGGATCTCCGCACCCTCGACGTCAACGCTTTCGGTGGTGAGCGAGAAATCGGTGTAGTTCCGCCCGAAGCCGAACTCATAAGCCGGTTTGACGTTGAAGGTGTCAAAATACCGGTATCCGACGAAGATGCCCTCCGTATAGTATTCATCGCTGACGTCGCCGTCGTTATGGCTGAAGGTGGGCGCGGAGGGATAGTCGGCGTAGGTCTCGGCCCAGGTGTCGGTCAGGCGGCCGGAGGGAATGGCCCGCCCCAGCAGCAGATCCGCCACGGCCAGCCCGGTAATGTTGCCCAGCTGACCGATGAAGACCACGGCGCTGATGCCCGGAATCTCCCGCAGGGGCCGGGTGTCGATGACGCCGCCCACGTTCAGCAGAACGATCAGGTGGGCATAATGCTCCGCCAGGAAGCGGAGGTTCCGGATCTCGGCCTCCGACAGCTCATAATCCCCGGGCTCCGCGGTCCGGTCCTTGCCCTCGCCGCTGTTTCGGGCCAGGACGAACACGGCCGTATCGGTTCCGGAGGCACGGACGTCCTCCTCCGTCACGTCAGCGAGGGCCCTGGGCGTCAGGGGATTGAGCGTCAGCATCATCTGGGCGGCCTCCTTCGGCTGCCCGGCGGCGACGGCGGCATCGATGGCGGCCTGCTCATAGGCCCTTCTCTCCTCGGCGGCGGCCTGATCCTGCCGATCCAGCCAGGCGCCGGTGGTCACGGTGAAGCCTTCCCGGCGGAGCCCTTCCTCCACATGGACGGTTTCGCGGACATATACATCGCCGGAGCCGGTGCCGCCCTTCACGGTGGCCCGGGCGCCGCTGCCGTACAGGGCGATGGGACCTGCCTGCTTCAGGGGCAGGGTGCCGTCATTTTCCAGCAGAACCATGCAGTCACCCGCGATGGCCCGGACCCGGGCCTGGTTCCGGATTTCGCGTTCGGTGATTTCGGAAGAGGTGGGAGCTAAGTATCTGGACATCGTGATCCTCCTTTGGCGTATTGGGCGTCTGTGGGGTGCGACGAATTTGCGGTATCTGGGCAATTCCAGGGCGCTCAATCCATCTTAACAGACGGACGGGGAAAGATCAAGCGGGAAATCAGTCTTGACTGACTGGCGGGACGAAGCAAAGAAGATTGACGTTTTGGGGTGAATCAGATATGATTTTGACAGGATGGGCGGAAGGAAGGCCGGACACGGAGGGAAAGGATCCGACCGCCGGCGCATCCGCAGAGAGAAGCATGTGGAGGATGAAGGCGTATGATATCAGAACTGTATCCGGTGAACAACGAAATCCGCCGGGCCCAGCTGCTGGACGGCCTGTGGCGGTTCCGGTTCGATCCCCGGGGGGAGGGAGAAGGAGAAGCGTGGGCGGAGAAGGGATTGCCCGATCCGATTTCCATGCCCGTGCCCGGCAGCTTTGCCGATCTGTTCACGGAGGCGTGGCAGCGGGACTACTGCGGGGATTTCTGGTACGAGACGGATGTCTATCTGCAGGAACTCAGGCCGGGCCAGCGGGTTTTCATCCGCTTTGGCAGCGTCACGCACCGGTGTCAGGTGTATCTGAACGGCCGGAAGGCGGGGGAGCATGAGGGCGGCTTCCTGCCGGTGGCGGTGGAGGTGACGGAGCTGGCGCGGGTCGGCAGGAACCGGCTGACGGTGCGGGCCAACAACGAGCTCAATGAGACCAGCATTCCCTGCGGCGCCGTGCGGACGGCGGCGGACGGCAGCCGGCGGGCCCAGGGCTACTTCGACTTTTTCAACTATGCCGGCATTCACCGCAGCGTGTGGCTGGTGCAGCTCCCGGAGCAGGCGATTCAGGATTATTCCGTGACGTGCCGCCTGGAGGCGGATGAGGCGGAGATCCGGTATGAGACGGACGCGGAGGGAGACGGCAGCATCCGGGTGGAGCTGCGGGACCGGGAGGGCGCCCTGGTTGCCTCCGGCGAGGGAAGGCAGGGCAGCCTGCGGGTACGGAATCCCCATCTCTGGCAGGTGCGCAACGCCTACCTGTATACGCTGACGGTCTGCCTGACCCGGGAGGGCAGGACGCTGGACCGCTACGACGCGCCGCTGGGCATCCGGACGGTGGCCATCGAGGGACAGCGCATTCTCCTCAACGGCCAGCCGGTCTATCTCAAGGGCTTCGGCAAGCATGAGGACGCGGAGATCCTGGGCCGGGGATTCCACTGGGCCGTGGCCAAGCGGGATTTCGAGTGCATGAAGTGGATCGGGGCCAACTGCTTCCGGACGAGCCATTATCCCTACGCCGAGGAGTGGTATCAGATGGCGGATCAGGAGGGCTTCCTGATCATCGACGAGGCGCCGGGCGTGGGGCTGATGCGCAGCTTTGCCAACTTTGCCGCGGCGGGAGCCGGAAAGTCCAACGGCTTTTTCGGGGACTGCCCGGATGTGGAGCTGCTGCAGCGGAATCACCGGGCCGCCGTGGAGGAGATGATCCGGCGGGACAAGAACCATCCCTCGGTCATCGCCTGGAGCATTTTCAACGAGGCCGAGACGATCACCCAGGCCGCGGAGGATTATTTCGCGCCGCTCTTTGAGACGGCGAGGAGGCTGGATCCGCAGCACCGGCCGGTGACCGGCGTGCTGGAGAAAACCAGCAGCCCGGATCGCTGCCGCTGCTGGCCGATGATGGATTTCATCTGCCTGAACCGCTATTACGGCTGGTACATCAGCGGCGGCGACCTGCAGGAGGCGCGGCGCCAGTTCGAGGAGGAAATGGATCAGTGGGCGGAGAAGGCGCCGGGCGTGCCCTTCGTGTTCACGGAATTCGGCACGGACACCCTGGACAGCCTGCATAAGCTTCCCAGCGTCATGTGGAGCCAGGAGTATCAGCAGGAGTATATGGAGATGCATTTCAGCGTCTTCGACCGGTATCCGTTCATTCAGGGAGAGCTGGCCTGGAACTTCGCGGATTTCCAGACCGGGCAGGGAATCATGCGGGTGAACGGAAACAAAAAGGGGCTGTTCTCCCGGAACCGGCAGCCCAAGGAGGCCGCGTGGGCCTTCAGGCGCCGGTGGATGGAAAAATAAACGGAGCGCTCCGCGCCGAGCCGCGGCCGGGGCGGGAAACTGAAAGAATTTAGTTGATTTAGTTCAAAAGAGCTCAATTACTGATTGTTCTTTAGCCCCGGCCCTGTTATTCTGAACGCAGCTGGACGGGAGCCCGAACAAGGGAATCGAATCACGCATCCGTGCGAAGGGGCAAGGAGGGGAGCAGAAAAACCGTTGACAGACGAACCTGATTCGGGTATAGTCACTTCATCGATCTGGCTCAGATTAGACCGGATAGAACAAAAGGAGGAAATCTGATGAAAAAGTTTCTCGCGTTGATGTTGGCTGTGATGATGACGCTGGGCATGTGCCTGAGCGTTGGTACGGCGGAGGAAGCCCGCCTGGAGAAGGCGGATGACGGCTCCATCGCGGCGCAGGCCGCGGCGGACCGGATCGCTTCCGGCAATGCTCCCACCGTGGTGATCGCGTTCATGACCTGGGCGGGCCGCCTGGTCGGCACGGACCGGATCGCGGAAAAGATGAGCGAAATCACCATGGAAAAGCTCGGCGTCAAGGTTGAGCTGATGCCCATGGATGCGGCTTCCTATGCGCAGAACATGAACCTGATGCTGGCCTCCGGCGAGCAGGTGGATCTGTTCAACTGCGTGAGCGTAGGCTTCATGCCCTGCGTGAACAAGGGCTACCTGGTGGACCTGGAGGAGGACGGCCTGCTGGCGACCTACGGCCAGGGCATCATCGACGCCTTCCGGGCCAGCGAGCTGGGCGGCTGCCGCGTGGCGGGCACGCTGTACGGCGTCCCGGTCAAGAAGGACGACGCGGCCGGCAAGTTCGGCATCTCCATCCCCACCAAGTATCTGGATGAGATCGGCGTGGACTGGCAGTCCATGTACGCCAATCCCGAGGATGAAATCATCTACACCGACTTCGATTTCATCGAGGACGTGTTCACCAAGCTGCATGCGCAGTATCCCGACAAGACGACCTTCTACACCGATCCCGGCAGCACCGTGTCCCAGTGCCTGGCGATGGACTCTCCGAGCGACATGTTCGGCGTCCTGCTGGATCCCACCAACAGCCTGGAGCTGAGCGACCTGTTCTCCAGCCAGATGTACTATGATCTGTGCGCCCGGTTCTACAAGTGGAACCAGAACGGCTGGATTTCTCCGGACGCGATTACCGAGACCAATGCCACCACCACCCAGGTCAAGGCGGGCAGCCTCTGCGCGTACAAGACCGCGACCAAGCCCGGCATCCGTCAGCAGGAATCCAACCTGTGCGGCACCCCCGTGGCGATCTTCCAGCTGGGACCGGACTTCAAGGGCTCCAGCGCCTACAACACCATGCCCTGGGCCATCAACCAGAACACGGATGACCCCGTGGCGGCGATGCAGGTGCTGAACCTGCTGTACACCGATCCCGACCTGTCCACCCTGATCTGCTGGGGCGAAGAAGGCAAGGAATGGCAGGAGACCGGCGACGGCCACATCACCTTCGCCGAGGGCATCGATGCGCAGAACTCCGAATACTACAACAACGTGAACTGGCAGATGCCGAACCAGTTCATCGCCCGGATCTGGGAAGGCGACAGCCTGGATCTGTGGGAGCGGATGCAGAGCTACAACGACAACGCGCTGGCCAGCAAGGCGATGGGCTTCACCTTCGACAACAGCAACGTGACCGCTGAATACACCGCGCTGACCAATGCCTATTCCGAGTATCAGAGGCAGCTGGAGCTGGGCTTCCTGAATCCGGACGAGGGCATCCCGAAGCTGGTTGAGCGGCTGAAGGCTGCGGGCCTGGATGATTACATTGCCGAGAAGCAGGCGAAGCTGAACGAGTGGGCCGAGGCCAACGGCATTCAGTAAGCCGCGCACACGCGAGTGTGAATGAATGAATCATGCCGGGCGGGGAGAGCTTTCCTTTCCCTGCCCGGTTTTTCATGCGAGGTGAAAGGTATGGCGAAAGCACGGGACAAGTCCAAAATGTCCAAGGCCTGGCGGCAGGCTACGCTGAAGCGGTCCATTCCGATTTATCTGATGGCGCTGCCGGGACTGCTCTATCTGTTTATCAACAACTATATGCCCATGCCGGGCATCATCCTGGCCTTCAAGAACTACAAGGCCAAGTTCGGCATTTACGGCTCCCCCTGGGCGGGGCTGAAAAACTTTCAGTACCTGTTTTCGACGCAGGACGCCTATGTCATTACCCGGAATACCATCCTGTATAACATTGTCTTCATCATCGTCAATCTGATTTTTGCCGTGGGCGTGGCCATCATCCTGTCGGAGCTGGTTTCGAAGACGAAAAAGGTCTACCAGTCCGTGATCCTGCTGCCCTACCTGCTGTCCGCGGTCATTGTCAGCTATCTGGTCTATGCCTTCCTGTCCTCCGAGAACGGCTTCATCAACAACTCCATTCTCAAGCCGCTGGGGAGGGACCCCATCGCATGGTATCAGGAGCAGAAATACTGGCCGTTCATTCTGGTCTTTGTGAATCTGTGGAAGGGCATCGGATACAACTGTATCATCTACCTTTCCACGATCATCGGCTTCGACCGGAGCCTGTATGAGGCGGCCTCCATCGACGGGGCGACCAAGTGGCAGCAGATTACGAAGATCACGCTGCCGCTGCTGAAGCCGACCATCATCATGCTGACCCTGATGGCCATCGGACGCATCTTCTATTCCGATTTCGGCCTGTTCTATCAGGTGCCGCAGAACTCCGGCGCCCTGTATCCCGTGACCAACACCATCGATACCTACGTCTACCGCGGGCTGCTGCAGCTGGGTGACATCACCATGTCGGCCGCCGCGGGCGTGTATCAGAGTCTGGTGGGCTTCGTCCTGGTTCTGAGCGCGAACCTGCTGGTGCGCAAGCTGGAGCCGGAAAACGCACTCTTCTGAGAAAGGAGGAAAAGACAGATGAAATCCGAAAGAAAGTTTCAGGTATTTGGTCATATCGTGATGATCATCATTACCCTGTGCGCGATTCTGCCGCTGGTTCTGCTGCTCATTTCCTCCTTTACGGACAATGACACGCTGATCCGCAACGGCTACTCCTTCATTCCGGAGAAGCTGAGCGCCTATGCCTACGAATACATCTTCACCAGCGGAAACTCCGTGGTGCATGCCTACGGCATTTCCATTCTGCTGACCCTGGTGGGCACCACGCTGGGCCTGACGATCACGACCCTGCTGGGATACGCTCTGTCCAAGACCTTCCTGCCGGGCCGCGGCATCATCACCTTCCTGGTGTTCTTCACCATGCTGTTTAACGGCGGTCTGGTGCCGACCTACATCAATTATTCCGACGTGTTCGGCATCAAAAACACCTTCTGGGCGCTGCTGGTGCCCAGCCTGATGATGAACGCCTTCAACGTGCTGATGGTGAAATCCTACTTCGTTTCCAGCATTCCCGACGCGCTGCTGGAGGCGGCGTACATCGACGGCGCGACGGAGACCCGGGCTTTCGTGCAGATTGCCCTGCCGCTGGCCAAGCCCATCGTGGCGACCATCGGCCTGTTCATCGGCATCGGCTACTGGAACGACTGGATGAACGGATATATCTATCTGACCAAGCGGACGGATCTGTATTCGATCCAGAACCTGCTGAACCGGATGATTCAGAACATTCAGTTCCTGATGCAGAACTCCAGCTCGATTTCCAACGCCAATCAGGGTCTGGCCTCCATTCCGAGCGTATCGGTCCGGATGGCCATGGCCGTGGTGGGCGTGCTGCCGATCGTGATTGTGTATCCCTTCATTCAGAACAACTTCGTCAAGGGCATTACCCTGGGCGGCGTGAAGGGCTGAGAAGCTTCAGAGCGGAGGGCCGCGCCAGTCAGGCGCGGCCCTCTCTGTCAGACAGAAAATCAATGCCGCCGGTTTTCCGCAGCGTGGAGGCCGGGGCGGGAGGAAGAGCATGGCGAATCTTTATTATCAGGTCATTCAGGTGACGGATTTCGGCCCCTATGTGACCCGGCTGGTGCTGGGAATGCCCCGGGAGGTAGCGGCGGAGGAGCTGGATCCGGCCCTGTTCTCGGTGTATGTCAGGATGCTGCAGAAGAACGGGGAGCAGGTGGAGCTGCCGCTGAGCTTTATTCAGCGGGACCAGTTCGTGCCCAGCCGGGGCTACCGGCCGGTGCAGGCGGCCTATCCCTCCGATCTGCACGGGGAGCGGGTGGAGGGCCCCAGCCGCTTCGTGGCGCTGGAAATGCCCTACGGCCCCCTGTGGAAATGCTCCGCCGCGCTGGCGGCGGACTTCAAAAGCATCAACGGCCATGAGATCTATACGGTGAACGATTACCGGATCACCCTGACCGGCACGATCGGGGAGGGGGATCAGGCGCTGAGCGGGCTGGTGTTCGATGTGTCGGCCGGGACCTTCAACCCGCAGGCGGAGCGCTTCCTGCGCGGGGTCTCCACTCATGCCGCGCTGCCCATCCGCTACGGCTACTTCGTGCCGAAGCGGCTGAACGGCCCCAGGCCCCTGATCATCTTCCTGCACGGCGCGGGCGAGGGTGGGCAGGATCTGCCCATCGCCTGGAGCGGCAACAAGGTGACGGAGTTTACGGAGGACTGGGTGCAGGACAAGTTTGGCGGCGCCTTCGTGCTGGTGCCCCAGTGCGATACGATGTGGCTGGACGACGGAAGCCATCAGTACGGAGATTCCGGAAAATCCATGTACACGGAAGCGCTGAAATACCTGATCGATGAATTCATCGACCGGTTCAGCGCGGTGATCGATCCGGAGCGGATCTACATCGGCGGGGACTCCAACGGCGGCTTCATGACCATGCGGATGCTCATGAGCTATCCGGACGCCTTTACGGCGGCTTTCCCGATCTGCGAGGCGATGATCGACCGGCAGGTGAGCGACGAGGATATTCAGCACCTGAAGGAGATTCCGATCTGGTTCACCCACGCGAAAAACGATCCGGTCGTGAAGCCGGATCAGTATGTGGTGCCCACCTATGAGCGCCTGATGGCCGCGGGGGCGGAGAACTGCCACTTTACCTACTGGGACCGGATCCTGGATCTGCACGGCCTTTTCCGGAACGAGCGGGGAGAGCCCTGGGAATACATGGGGCACTTCGCCTGGATTCCGGTGTTCAACAACGACTGCCGCCTGGATTATGACGGGAAGCCCGTGCTGGTGGACGGCCGGGAAACGGCCATCCTGGACTGGCTGGCGGCCCAGCGCAGAAAGGCGTAAGCGGAGAGCGCACAGGGAAAGAAATGCCTCTGCCGGAGAACCGGCAGAGGCATTTCCGGGGCGCGAAAGCAGGGATTCCTTACCGGACGCGCAGGATCGCCTGCTGATAATGAACGAGCCGGTGATGGCCCGCGGCCTGGGCCCGGAAGACGACATGCAGCTCCTCGCCGGGCGCGGCGCCGGCGGGCAGCGTTACGGTGAACGCTTCTCCCTCCTGCCGCAGGGTGGCTTCACCCGCCCAGGGGGCGCTGGCCTCCGGATAGATCCGGGCGGAGACGGAGACCTCAGCCTGATCCGGGCTGGAGGCACAGGGGTGCAGGGTGCACGCCTGCCCGGGGCTGACCTGGAGATCCACGCCCTCGGCCAGGGTCAGGGAAGGCGCATGCTCTCCCTTCGCGTAGGTATCCGCGTCCACCCAGGCGGCACGGGCGGCAAAATCCCGCTGAATATCGGCGACATAGGGCCACATGGATTCCGTTTCCACCACGTTTCCGTCACGGTCCGTGTAGTGATCCAGGGAGACGTTCCAGATATTCAGCGCCTCGCCTCTGGAGTTCACCTGCCCCTCCTCCCGGTGATAGCGGCCGGCCATGCCGCCCCAGGCGAAGCATTCCAGGGTGCGGAAGCCCCAGGGCAGCAGGATGATGTAGGTGGGGGAATCGCCCTCGGACAGGAAATCGTATTTTTTCGGCTGGATGGGCAGGTTCATTTTGGCGCCGAACCACTCGTGGACGATGTTGGGATTGGCGCCGAACTGCCCTTCGGGGCCCTCGCCCTCGTATTCATGGCCGTCCAGCCAGGTGCAGTAGCCGTCCGTGAGGGCGCTCTGTCCGCCGAGAATTTCCGGCTGCATGAATTCCGCGCGCAGGGTATCCTTGCTCTCTCCCTCCGGCATCATGAGCCAGGGATAGGCGTAGCTGCCCATCTGCAGGGTCTTGATGAAGGGGATATCCGGCCAGCTTTCGGCCACGTACTGCCGATAGGCCGGATCCTGCTCGCCGCAGGCGGTGATGATCACCTTTTCCGTGATTTTCCGGTGCAGCGCGGGCCATTCGGGCGTATCCCGGTACGCATTTTCGATATCCATCAGGGCCCGGGCGATGGTGTTCGTGCCGCCCCAGACCTGGAGGTAGAGCGGACGCTCGTCGTCATCCAGGATGCGGGCGCGGATCAGCTCGGAGCCCTCGCTGGGAGCCTCCATCTCGCCCTCGTAGCCGATGTTGCCGACCTTGGTGATGGCGCGGAGCTCATCCGGGGTCGGATATCCCTCCGCGTGCAGGCACAGGCGGGGATAGTCCTTTTCATAATCATCGATGACGCGCTGCATCCAGTCGGTGCCCGGCCAGCGATAGGGCTGGTCATAGGGGCCGCTCTGCTCGCTGGAGCCAAAGTCATCCTTCCGGATGTGCTCGGGCTTCCGGGCCCCGGGAACCCCCTGCCAGTGGAATTTGGAGGAGGTCTGCACGATGCCCTGCAGCTCCACCTCGTTGGCGTAGAAAAGGAAATGACGCAGGGAATTCTGATCGTCTACTTCCGCGTCCTGGGTGATGATGGTGCGAATCTTCTGTGCTTTTGTGCTCATGGAAAGCTCTCCTTTTCCCCGTTTGTGCCGAAAAGAAACGGAACCTGAATGAATCAAGTATAGCATGTTTTCCGGTGAATTCATAGCAACGGGCCGAAAAGGAGCACGGATTCTGACCGGGAGGGAGGCTGGAGGCCGGGAGAGGGGCCGGGGCCCCTCGGAGACGGAAACGGAGGAGCTGGTCAGGCGGGCCATGGCCCAGGGAATCCGGGCGGACGCGGTGATCACCAGCAGCGACCGGGCGGCCTTCGGCGTGATTGCCGCGCTGCACCGGGTGGGACTGTATGTGCCGGAGGATGTCAAGCTGATCAGCTTCGACAATTCTCCGTATTCCACGATGGCGTCCCCGGCCGTGACGGCGCTGGACCGTAAGCCGCAGCTGCTGGCGGAGACGGCCTGCCGGAGCCTTCTGGACCAGATGGCGGGAAAACCGGTGCAGATGGAAACGATGATTCCGGTCAGCCTGATCCGGCGGGACTCGACGCGGTGACAAACAGACAGGATTTTCATGGAGACAGGAGGAACAGACGAATGATTCAGATCGAGAGAACCGGCAGCAAACGGGTCATGACAGTCGACGGGAAGCCGGCCTTCCTGCTGGCGGGAGAGGTGCACAACTCGGACGCCTCCTCGCCGGCCTATATGGAGCACATCTGGGAGCTGGCGGACTCCATGGGCATGAACGCCCTGCTGCTGCCGGTTTCCTGGGAAATGACCGAGCCGGAGGAGGGAAGGTTTGATTTTTCCGTGCCGGAGGCGCTGCTGGCCCAGGCGAGAATGCGGGGCATGCACATCGTCTTTCTCTGGTTCGGAAGCTGGAAAAATGCTGAATGCATGTATGCGCCGGCGTGGGTGAAGCAGGATCTGAAACGGTTTCCCAGGGCGCAGATCGAAAAGGGAAAAAACAAAACCGGCAGGCAGATTTCCGCCTCGCTCCCGGTCAAGGTTCCCTATACCACCCTTTCCTACCTGGGAGAGGAGACTGCCCGCGCCGATGCCCGGGCCTTCGCGGCGTTCATGCGCTTCCTGAAGGAACAGGACGAACGGGAGCAGACCGTTCTGGCGGTTCAGGTGGAAAACGAGACGGGGCTGCTGGGCGCGGGCCGGGAGGTTTCTGATGAGGCGGATCAGGCGTTCGCATCCCCCGTTCCGGCGGAGTTCCTGGCCTGGCTCAGGCAGCATACGGAAACCATGGTGGAGGACATCCGTCTTGCGGTGGAGAAGGCGCCGGAGGGGGGCTCCTGGCCGGAGGTCTTTGGCGAGGCCGCGGAGGAAATCTTTTCGGCCTATCATGTGGCCCGCTTTGTGGAGATTGTGGCCTCGGCGGGGAAGGCCGTTTATCCGCTGCCCATGGCCGTGAACTGCTGGCTGGACAAGGGCGGCGCACCCGGAACCTATCCGACCGGAGGCCCGGTGTCCAGGGTGCATGAGATCTGGCAGTACTGCGCGCCGTCCATCGACGTGTACTGCCCGGATATCTATGTGCCGTCCTTCAGGCAGGTGTGCGACGAATATACCCGCAGGGGGAATCCGCTGTTCATCCCCGAAACCGCCACCCACAGCTACTGCGCTTCCCGCATGATCTATACTGTGGGGCACTATCACGCCATGTGCTATTCCCCCTTTGGCTTCGATGATATCGGGAAGCCGTTCACGGCGGTGCAGGGGTTCCTGTTCGGCATGGATGTGACGGACCCCGCCCTGAAGACGCCCCAGGATCTGGCGGAATATCAGGCGGTGGGCCGGATGCTGCGCGGCATGCAGCCCCTGCTGGCGGAGGCCTACGGCTCCCGGCGGCTGCAGGCGGTCTCCGCGGAGACGGATCCCGTGATTCCCGGCCCGGACAACAATCCCTTCCTGGCGCAGATGCCGACGATGGACTTTGAGGATTTCCGGGTGACCGTGCGCTTCCAGAGCCTTGCCGCGCAGGATGCGGGCAACGGGGCCTGCCTCTGCCTGCAGACGGGGACGCAGGAATGCTTCCTGGCGGGCAAGGACTGCGGGATTTCCCTGGAGTCTCTGCGGAAGGATCAGCCGGATCTGGATCTGCTGCTGGTGGAGGAAGGCCGTTTCGAGGAAGGAAGGTGGAAGCCGGGGCGCCGCCTGAACGGGGACGAAACGGCCCACCTGAGCCTGGAGCAGCCGGGCGTGCTCCATGTGAAGTTCTTTACTTACTGATCCTGCGCATCAAATGAAAGCGGGGTCTCCGGTTCATCCTCCCTGCGGGCACTGCCCGAAGGAGCGGATCAGACGGAGACCCCGCTTTTGATGCTGCGGTCAGTCCTGAATCAGGGTTTCCAGGGTTTCGAAGAGCAGCTCGGGCTCAACGGGCTTGGACAGGTGGGCGTTGAGACCGGCCTGCATGCTGCGCTGCACATCCTCATCAAAGGCGTTGGCGGTCAGGGCGATGATGGGAATGCTGCGGGCATCCTCCCGATCCATGGCCCGAATGGCCCGGGTCGCGTCAAGACCGTCCATCTCGGGCATCCGGACGTCCATCAGGATGGCGTCATAATACCCGGGTTCATGACCGGCAAACATGTCCACGGCGATTTTGCCGTTCTCCGCGTGGTCCACCTGCATATCCCGCATGGACAGCACCATCATCATGATTTCCGCGTTGACCATCACGTCCTCCGCCAGGAGGATGCGGCGGTGAGCCAGATCCGCTGTTTTCCGGATCAGCTTCTCATTCTTTTTGCGGAAGGCGGCGCGGAACTGATCCATGACCGTGCCTGCAAACAGCGGCTTGGCCACAAAGGTATCCACGCCCGCCTGACGGGCCTCCTCCTCGACATCCTCCCAATTGTAGGAGGTCATGATGATGATCGGGGTCTCGTTGCCCATGATGGAGCGAATCTGCCGGGTGGTTTCCACACCGTCCATGTCCGGCATTTTCCAGTCCACCAGGATCAGGTTGTAATCGTTCCGGCGGGCGTGCCGGACCCGGATCATATCCAGCGCCTCCCGGCCGCTGAGGGCGGATTCGCAGCTGATGCCCAGCTGCCCCAGAAT
>CAMNCR010000155.1 GCA_946534455.1 uncultured Clostridia bacterium
AAGGAAATATCCTGGTTTTCATATTCCTCCCGGCTGAGCGTCGTAACGATGGAGGTGACGCCCCAGAAGCCGTCCCGGTTGCGGAAGGTCACGGTGACCGTCGCGTCCCCGTCGGTCCAGTAAGCTCCGCGGGTGTCCTCGGAGCTTTTTTCCATCACGCAGCCCCACTTGCCCACGGCATTGCTGATGTCATCGAAGGACAGCTTCTGCCGGAATCCGCTCTCCATCCCGCTCAGCCAGCGGTAGAGCGTGCCCAGCAGCGGCCGGGATACGATTCCGTTTCCGTCCCCATGGGGTTCCGGGCCTTCCGCGTTCGCCGCCAGGCAGACCAGTACCAGCAGCACCGCGCAGAGAATTGTCAGTGTCTTTTTCATGCTGCATCCTCTTTTCTCTGGATTTCTCTGTCTTTTTCTGTTCCATGCCAACATCTCTGCCTTCATCATAGCAGGCCCTGAGGCAGTCTGTCCAGACAAAAAAAAGGTTTCATGAAAAAAAACGGTTTACTTGAGCCCCCTTTCTGTGCTAAAATGCCCGCAACCGAGGGAGAGAGCGGCCGGAAGGGCTGCCATCCGGGACGCATTTTCAAAAAGTTGAAAAAAAGTTGAAAAAAAATGGCCCCAACGGGATGCCAGCGGTGCCTTTCCTTCGTATCTATGAATGAGACCGCCTGAGCGGAGCTCATGAGAAGATGAAAAGCCTGATTTTGAAAGGAGCCCTGAAACATGAAAAAACTGATCAGCCTTCTGGTATGCCTGGTACTGACCCTGACCGCCCTGTGCGCCTTCGCGGAGGAAACCGTGCAGGATGATCCGCTGCACGCGCATCTCGCGAATCTGGCCGAAACGCCCTACACCCTCGCCACGACCGAATATGACGTCATGGATCCCACCCAGCTGGATCCCGAGATGTTCGTCGAGCTGCTGAACGCCATGAAGATCGAGAAGACCGACGAGGAAGCGCCTGAAGGAGAGTACATCGTGCTGACCTTCCCCGAGGAAAACATCCGCTTTGATTTCTTCCTGGCTGAAGGCAAGGAATATCTGTTCCGCCTCGTGAACGCGGATGAGACGGAGGAAATGTTCAAGGCGATTCCCCCGGAGAACGCGGCCAATATTAACGAAGTGATGGCTGCCTGGAGCGACTCCCTGGCCGATTTCCTCGGGCTGGCTGCCCCCATCGAAGCTGAGCTGCCCGCGGAGGGCTGGATTCGGGACAGCATCGTCGGCGACACGGTCTGGGTCGACGACCGGGCTTCCCTGGAAATCTTCCTGGAGGACACGGATAATTTCAAGGTGCTGATCTCCTGGGCCAGCAGTGCCTCGGAAGGCACGGAGTGGACCTACCGCTGCGACTACAGCGAAGAGGATCAGACCCTGCATGCCGTGCACCTGATCAAGGAAAACGTGGTCTTCGACGAGAATGAGAAGGAAAGCCGCGAAACCGTGCTGGATGTGGATGTGGATACCGTGTTTGCCCTGAACGAGGAGGGCAAAGTGGTCGTCACCGGCGCCGGGGATGAGCAGCTGGAGGGCAAAACCTTCGAGTGCGTCACGGATGTCCAGTAATAACCCGACAACAAACAGGGAGCGGAGGACAGGTTCCTCCGCTCCTTTCATGTTCACCCGATCCAGATATCTCCGCTGATCGTCGCAGCCGTCACCTGCAGCGCGGCGCCGGGACCCGCGTCCTCAAAGTTGAGATCCCGGTCTCCCGAGGTGGTGGAGGACTGGCAATGCACGCTGTCGCAGCCCTCGCACAGATGCACCTCCAGATCCCCGCTGGTGCTCCGGAGGCTGATGCTCCGGGCCCGGGTGTCGGTCAGATGAATCTCCGCGTCGCCGCTGACGGTGCTCATTTCCAGCTTTTCCAGGCCGCCCTCCATCTCCACATCGCCGCTGACGCTCTTCAGGCGTGCGGTGCCCACGTTGCCGTAGAATTCCACGTCGCCGCTGATGCTGGTGACCGTCGCCTCCAGCGCGTCCGCCCGCACATCCACATCGCCGCTGGCCGTATCCGCCTTCAGCCACTCCAGCGGACCCGCCTGCTCCATCTGCAGATCGATGTCTCCGCTGCCGGAATGGGCGCTCAGCCTCCGAAGGCTGAGCCTTTCCACGTCGATATCGCCGCTCTTGGTATTCAGCTCCGCCTCCAGGACCAGGCCCTGAGGCACCTCCAGCGTCACCGAGGGGCCGGCGGGCTGCAGGAAGCCCACGCTTCGGATGGCCTTCCCCACCAGGTTCAGCAGATCCCGCAGGGAGTTCACCTCGGCGTTCATGGACCAGGCCTCCGCCTTTTTCCCATCCAGGATCCTGGTTTCCGCCCGAACGTTGAGCCTTCCCTGGTCCACGCTGCAGGCAATCGTATCCGGATCCTCACAGCGCACATGGATCCATCCGTCCGTCGAGGGCAGGAGCCGCACATTCTGTTCGTTCAGATGGACGGAAATCTTCTCCGCCGCCGCAAAGCGCTGATCCCGCCGATCCTCCGGCACCGGCCCGGCTTCCTGCGCGGCCGGCACCTCCAGAACCGGCCCGGCCGCGGGAGCGGGCGCTTCCACAGGCTTTCCCTGCAGCTCGCTGGCGCGGTCCTGCTTCTTCGGATACTGATCGACAACCTCCTTCATGCCCCGGAGGCTTTCGACCACCGCGTCGATGGCCTCGACCTCGCTGAAGCCGTGCGCCACCAGATCCGCGTATCTTTCCTGGCAGTTGTTCATGAGCTCCTCATGCAGCGCATGGGTTTCCTCCGTCACCACAATATCCTTGAACAGCATATCCACAATGCCGGTGATCGTCTGATTCATGTTTCTTCCTCCCTCAGCAGTTCGTTGATGGTTTCCCTCGTTTCCGCCCAGGCCGCACGCTCCGCCTGCAGCCGGGCCCTGCCCTCTTCCGTCAGATGATAATACCTGCGCCGCGCGCCGACTCCCTCGTCTCCCCAGTAGGATCGAATGAGCCCGCCCGACTCCAGCCGGCGAAACGCCGTATACAGCGTAGCCTCCTTGAGCTCCAGCCCGCCGGCGCTCTGCTCCGAAACGCGCTTGCTGATCAGATAGCCATAGCTGTCCTCCCGCTCCAGCTGGCGGAGAATGATGGCGTCCGTATAGCCGCGCAGGAAATCCGCTGATAAAGCCATTTCCTCACCTCTCCGTTCTCCCGGTCATTCCGGGTTTCTTCCGCAGACCCCTTTCCGGCCGGATTTCAGGGTCTGTAAGTATGTAATATCACAATTTACCTCGCCTGTCAATGTATTTCTTTAAAAAATATGCCTCGCCACACATGCAATCAGGCAGCAAAATGCGCCGCTCCCCTCCGGGAGCGGCGCATGAGCCGTCTGACATGGATTATTCTTCTGCCTGCCAGGCGTAAAAATCCAGCGTTCCTTCAAAGACGAAATAGACATCCGTCACGCCGGTCAGAGCCACCTGCAGATCAAAGTCCGTCGGTTCCTTTGTCTCCGCGGGAATCTGCAGGGTTGCGGCAATGGGATCCTGCAGCGAGCCGGTCACGAGATGAATCCTGCCTCCCTCGGCAGAGGCGACCCGCAGCCGGAGCCTTTCCGTGCCTGCTCCGAAATCAACCCCGGAGACCATCGTCCAGCTGCCGGCCTCTCCATGGACCCAGGTTTTGCCGTCCTTCATGCGGACGGCGATGCCGCCCTGATTGGCCAGGGTCGTGGCGGAAACCTCCTGCATGGGATCCAGGGGCCTGATCTGGCTGAGCCCGGCCATGGTGCCGATCACGCTGCGGAGGCTTCCGTCCTCCTCCAGGAAGAGGCGATCCGCCTGGGGGCTGCGGTAGTTGCCGGTGATGCCCATGGCCTGCTCCACCGGCCGGCTGTGATAGAACAGAAACCATTCGCCGTTCAGGCTGGCAATGGAATGATGGTTGTTGCCCCAGAGGCCGAAAAACTTTCCCTCGTTCGGGAACAGCTCACCGGCATAGGTATAGGGCCCCAGCGGATCGTCGGCCACCATGTACTGAATGGCGCCGTTGCTCAGTCCCAGATCATTGCCGTCCGTCTGCCAGTTGGAGCAGTAGGAGTAGATATACCGGTCTCCGATGCGGTTGATGCCGGAATCCTCGAACAGCCAGGGAACCTCCAGCTTCACCGGGTCCCCGTCCAGGCTCATCATATCCGGACCCAGCCGCACGATTCTGCCCGTGCCCGGATTCGCCTGCCGCCCCTCCGGCACACCGCCGCCGAAGGCCAGATATCCCGTTCCGTCCTCATCCACCATCACGGCCGGATCAAACAGCCAGAGAACGTCCGCGCAGTTCGGCGTTTCCCGGGTGATCAGCAGATGCCCCAGCTCATCCCGCCAGGGGCCGGTGGGGCTGTCCGCGCAGAGCACGCCGATGCCGTTTCCGCCGTTGCAGAAGTAAAGGAAAAACTTCTCCCGGCCGTCCACGGTTTTGTGCGCCGCGCAGGGCGCCCAGGAGTTTTTCGCCCAGGAGGCGGCAATGCCGCCGGGGCCGGCCACCGGAATCCGTCCGTGATCCGTCCAGTTGACCAGATCCCCGGAGGAAATGCAGTTGATGTGCCGGATCTTGCTGTAGGTGTTTTCCCTGACCTGGCCCGTCACCTCGTATTCCACGACGTCATCCGTCATGTAGACATACAGCCGGCCGTCATACTCCATCACGCCCGGATCCGCCCCGAAGCGCTGGGTATACAGGGGATTGTTTTCCCCGATTTTCTTATAGGATTCCGCCAGCGTCAGATGCAAGGCCGCCATTGGTTCCTGAACTCCTTCCGTTTTCGCCCGCATGCCGGGCCAGAGCATCAGCAGAAGCAGAACCGCCAGCCCCGCCGCGGGGAATCTGACGCATGCCATTCGCCGTTCCATCCCTGTCCTCCTTCGGTTCTTCCGTCCCGGCGGGCCCTCAGTCCGCCCGGTAAATCAGCATCAGCAGGGCGCCGTCGTCGTTCGAATGTCCCTCAATGCGGATCGGAAAGTCGTATCCGTTGGTGAAGCGCAGGTTCAGGCTGGGATTGCCCACCGCGGCATCGCAGTGAATCGGCAGATAGCTGGCGCCGTTTCCTCCGTGCGGCCTCCGGTAGAGAATATCGATCTTCGGCAGCTGAATCAGCACATTGTACAGCGTGCTGGACACCTGGCAGGTGCCGCCGCCGTAGCCGGCCACGGTGGTTCCCTCCACCAGCACGCCCGCCTTTTCATAGCCCTTCCGGGGATTATAGGGACCCATGATCGCGTTGGCGTCAAAGAGCTCGCCCGGCTGCAGCGTCCGGGAGATATAGGAGCAGCCCATCTTGATGTTATGGATCCGGTTGATGTTGGTCTCCGTCTGCACCATCTTGTAATAGCTGGTGTAGGCCGCGATCGGGCTGTCCTCATACAGGCGCTCGTCCGTCGGAGAAACCGGGATCAGATCCGTCAGCTCGTTCGGGTCGATATAGCCGTAGGAGCGCATGTAATTCACCATGGCCCAGCCGTCATAGAACTGCCAGATCGACAGGCGGGTGCCCGGCTTGAGGATGACCCAGTTGTTGCCATCGTCGCCGGAGCTGGTGTTCAGATCCATGGTTTTCCGCACATGGCAGGTGGTCGCCGTCGTGGCGATATACGCGTGCTTCTGCGCGTTGAGCGGCGGCGTGTTGACCGGGTCGTAGGCCTCGATGGTGCTCTTGGCAATCCATTCCCGCTTGGAGTAGCCGATATCGGATCCGTGCCGGGTGATCAGCCAGGTCAGCCCCACATAGAGGATATCCACGAAGCTGTCGCTGGTGGGCTTGTAAAGCCTTTTGGATTCGATGCTCTTCTCCGCGAAGATGCTGTACTTGGAAGACAGCTTGGCGCGGTACAGCGCGGGCGAGGAGGGGGTAAAGTCCTCCTTCGTCTTCTCATGCCAGACCTTGCCCGTGACGTTATAGGCGGATTCATCCACCTCATCCAGCGCGAGGATTTCCTCCAGCTCCGCCTCCGAAACGGCTTCCTCCTCCTCTGCCAGCGCCGGCGCGATCCCCGTCAGCAGCATCAGCGCCAGCAGGCCGCACAGCAGCCTTTTCCCGAGCCCCTTGTTCATCTCTGTCATCCCCATTTCCATCGGCATATGCCGTCAGTTTTCCGAGTCCGCGAAGCTGGTCCAGTCCTGGGTTTTGCCCTGCCACAGGCCCTCGGGCAGCACGCCCTCCGTCCGGAGCACAAAGCCCAGATCCGCGTTATAGTTGGCCCGGTCGCTTTCCACCGGCAGCTCCACGGAGTCAAACACGGAGCCGTCCGCCTCCTCCAGCACGGAGGCGATGATCCGCAGATCCGTCCTCCGGACGGTGGCGCGCACCTGCGCCGGCGGCGTCACCCGCAGGGTGTAGACCGCGGGATAGATTTCCTCAAAGCGATAGAAGCCGTACTGATCCGAAACCGTGGAGGCCACCGTCTGGCCGTCCCGGAGCAGCTCGACGGTCACGCCCGGCAGCCCCGGCTCGGAATAATCCTGCAGACCGTCCCCGTTCAGATCCACCCAGCAGAAGTCTCCCAGGCGGCCGGGCAGCACGCAGCCGAAGTCCTGCGCCAGCTGATCCTCGCCCATGCGGAGGGCAAAGGCCGCGGACTCCCCGTGGCGGCCCTCCGTCCGCTCCGCGACGGAGTGGACGCTGCCCGTCAGGCGCGCATCCCCCGGCTCCACCACGACGCATCCGGCCGGCATATCCGCCGTCACCTGATAGGTGCCCGGCATGAGCCCGTCAAAGGTATAGCCGCCGGTTTCCCCGGTGGACATGGACTGCAGGAGGGTTCCCGCCTCATCCAGCAGGGATACCACGGCGCCGGGCAGGGGCTCCGGCCCGTTGCCCCGGTCGATCCAGACCGTGCCGCCCACGGCGGTGTACTTCACCAGACCCAGCAGCAGATCGTCCGCCGATTCGTTTTCCCGCAGCGCGATGCCCTGCAGCACCATCTGGCCGCCATCCTGCAGGAAGAGGCTGTCGCCCGCCCCGGCGCCCAGGGTGTTCCGCGGGAGGGTATAGGACAGGCCGTAGCTGCCCGGAATCAGATGCCCGGTGCCGAAGGCGCCCTGCTCATCCGTCCGCAGCGTTTCCACGGGAAGGCCCGACACCTCGTCCGTCAGCACGATCTCGCACCCGGCAGGGGTGGCCTCCTCCGGATCCATCCGTCCGTCATTGTTTTCATCCAGCCAGACCCGGCCGCTCAGGGACACCGGCAGCGCAATGCCCAGGCACTGGTTCTCCCAGCGGGCGCCCATCGCCACCTCGAGGGAGACGGTCTGCTCCTGATAGCCCGCCCGGAAGGGCAGGGAGACCGCGTCCGTTCTCGAAAGCACATGGGGCGCGGGAATGGACAGGGTCATGGCATAGGCATCCGGCCGCAGCCCCTCCAGGGCAAACAGGCCCGACTCATCCGAGGTCACGGTCAGCACATCCAGCTCCGCCCGCGACGGCGTGAGGGTCAGCGTCACCGCGTCCAGCGCAGGCTCGCCCTCCTCCTGAATTCCGTTGCCGTTGGGATCGGAGAACACCGAGCCGGAAATCCGGCCCAGGGTCAGCGCGCCGCAGAGCGGCGCCTGCTGATAACCGCCCACAGGGAAATCAAACCATTCGCTTTCGCCCGTCCGGCTCCCGGAGGCGATCTGATTGCCTCCTTCGGCGCCGCGGGCGAACACCGCCTCCTCCGGCAGCTCATAGGTCACCTGGTATCTTCCCGGCATGACCGCATCGAAGGTGAAGCCTCCGCCATTGCCGATTTCCGCCCGGAAGGCCTCCCCTTCCTCGCTCATCAGGCGCACCACCGTGCCGGTCATGCCGGTCTCGCCCGCGTCCTGCAGGCCGTTATCGTTCGCATCCGCAAAGACGGTGCCCTCCACCGTGCCCGGATGGATCATGCCCATATCCAGCCCGGTCCGGTCCTCGCCCAGGTTCAGGAAAAAGAGCTCCGAATAGCCCTCGCCCCGGGAGCGGTTCAGCACCACGTTCCCCTCGCCCTGTCGCGTGAAGGCATAGCCCTCCAGTGCGTTCACCCGCAGGCTGTAGTTGCCGGGCACCAGATCGCTGAAATGATACCGGCCCTTGGCATCCGTCTTATCCGTCGCCACCACGGCGCCGTTTTCATCCAGCAGCGACACGGCCAGGCCGGAGACCGTCTTCTCCGCGCCGGAATGGGTGGCGGAGAAATCGTCGTCCAGATACGCCGTGCCCGACAGGGAGGCGGGATAGATGGCGCCCACGTTCACGGTGCGCTGCTGGGCGTCGCCCAGCGTGAAATCGTTCCAGAAGTTTTCCCGCCGTCCGACCCGGGCCTGGAAATGATTGCCCTCGGGATCGGACACCACGCGGGTGAAGTCCGCCCCGTCCTCCGGCAGCACGGCCCGCACGCGGTAGGTATTTCCCCGCAGGCCGGGCAGGATGTAGCGTCCGTCCTCTCCGGACCAGGCCACGGCAATTTCCTCGTCCTTGACCTGCTTGATCGCCGTCACCTTGACGCCGGCGAGCGGCGGCTCTCCCTCGTCATACAGGCCGTTGTAGTTCAGATCCAGGAAGCACTGGCCCGCAATCTCGGAGGACCACATGAAGCCGATATTCTGATCGTCCCGGGAAACCTTGTCGTTCGTATCCAGCGTCCGGGAGGCCTTTGTGACCCCCTCCGTGGTGAAGATCGAGCGGTTGTCCCCGCCGGTGCGGCTGTAGCGGGTGAACATCATGCCCTCCGGCGCCCAGGCGGTGATGGTATAGAAGCCCGGGCGAACCCGGTCCACCAGCCAGCTGCCGGTTTCATCCGTCGTGGTTTCATAGAACAGGCCGTTCTTCTGCCCCTCCAGGGTGATGCGGATTCCCGGCAGCATCTGCTCCCCGGCCTTGCGGATGCCGTCCGCCTCCGTTTCCAGCCAGCAGAAGCCGCCCACATGAATCATTTTGCCCACGGCCACGCCGCGCTCCGCGGTCTGCCCGGCGGCGACGGAAACAGCACCGCTGGTCGCCTCGCCCAGAACGGAGACCGGCATGCAGTTCCAGATCAGGCCCGCGTCCTTCCCCGGCTGCGTGAAGCCCCAGCCGGAGGGAATGAAGGCCCGGATCCGGCAGTCGCCCGCCGGAACGTTTTCAAAGAGCACCAGTCCTTCCGCGTCCGTTCTGCCGACGGCCAGGGTTTCCTCCCCCTCCGCCGCCAGGAGATAGACGGGAATATCCTGCAGGCCTTCCTCATAGGCCCCCTGCTCCCCGTTGGTATTTTTGTCGTTGAACACCAGCACGCGCACCGCGCCGGTTCCCTCGCCCCCGGTCAGCGCGGCCGGCACGGGCTCCGGCGTCGGAGCCACCGTCGGCACGGCCGTCAGCCGCAGCTCCGGCGTGGTCGCCGGTGCGGCCGGGATCGGCTCATCCTCCGCTTCCGTCTCCGCGGGAGCGGGCTCCGCCTGGGGAACGATATCCGCCTGCGGTTCGATCTCCTCTCCGGGCGTTTCCTCCGCCGCGGGAGCGGGCTCCGCGGTCACCTCGGGCGTCGCCTCCGGCACCTCCGTGGCCTCCGGCAGCGCCGCCTGCTCCCGAACCTGGATCGGCACGGTCATCACGCCCGCGCCCTGCGGCACAACCTCCACCGCCGCCCCGGACCAGTCCCACCCGGCCGGCAGCGTTTCCACCATGGGCTCCAGCCGGATCCGCTCCAGGCTGGTCAGGGTCAGGACGCCGCCGTTGGCGGTCAGCGTACCCGCCTCCACGCCGTTCTGCAGAACCCGGAAACGGCCGGAAAGCGGCCGGATGCTCTCCGCCCCGCTTTCATCCGTCTGAAGGCCCGTCAGGGTCACGCCCAGGGAAACAACCTCCGCCCGGGCCCCGTTCAGGCTCAGGCAGCAGACAGTCAGGCACAGGGCCAGCAGCAGCGCGCGCAGCGTTCTTCTCATCGTTCAGTATGCCTCCGGAAAACAGATTTGCGACGCGCTGCCACACCGGCGCGCGCCGCGAAAGAAAGCCCGATTCCTCGGGATCAGTTCATCTTGACCGTTTTGACAAATTTGTGGAACAGGCTGTCCACATAGGTTTCCGTATAGCCCTGGGGATAGGACGTATGCAGAATATAGAGCGTCTTGTCCACGCAGGCGGCGATCATGCGGCCCGCCACCTTCACGCCGCTCAGATTCGTGCCGGAATAGTTGGCGTAAACGCCCTTGCTGCCCAGGAAGGTCCGGTTGGCCGTGTTCGAGGGGCTGAAGCTCTTGAAGCTCTCGCTGTGAACCGTGTCCAGCATGCCCTTGATTTCCCGCGTCAGATCGGATTCGGAGTAAACCCGGTTGACCGGCACCACGCGGATGGTCAGCTGGGCGGGATAATCCATGGACGGATCCGGATTGGTCAGCGTGTAGGCATCCGGCTGGGAATCGTCCACGGTCCAGCCCGCCGGCGCCTCGAAGGTCATGTGCAGCGCGGCCGCCTCATAGGTGGCATAGGCAAAGGTCAGCTTCGGCAGGGGCGTAGGCGTGGGCTTGTCGATGGGATCGATGACCACCGGGGTCGCGCCCGCGTACTCGGACTGCATGGTCGGCGCGGCGGTCACCGGCGCCAGCATGTAATCCACATCCTCGCCCTCGCCGCCTTCCTCGGACGTGGGATCGTAGGATCCGTCGTCATAGTCCACCGCGTTGACGACCGCGCCGGTGAACAGGACATCCTGCCCGTCCTGGGCCGCGTCCGTCGCCTGAACGGCGGGAGCCGACTGATTCTGCAGCACCTCGCCGGAGGTCGGGAAGGTTTCCTTCTCCTGGCACCCGGCCAGAAGCGCCAGGCACAGGGTCAGCAGCACCGCCAGCAGCCGCAGCTTTCCGTTTTTGCTCATCCTCATGCGAATACCTCCTTGTTCTACATCCTGCGGATTATTCCGCGTCCTCCGTATAAAGGGGATGATAGACCCGTCTGTCCAGGCTGAAGATTTTCTCCGAAAACGCGCCTGGCGGCGTTTTATCCATGGCGGACTTCATCGTGTTCATCCGGGCGTCCATGATATCAATCCAGTGCAGCGCTTCCGCCTCCGGGAACATGGGCGGCCTCGGGCTGCCGTATTCCGCCTCCCCGTGATGGGACAGCAGCATATGCTCCAGCAGCACCAGCGGCTCCCCATGGACGTCCGCCTTCTCCGCCGCCTCCCGCAGCAGGGTAATGCCGCGCACCAGATGACCCAGCAGCTGGCCGTCGCGGGTGTAATCCGAAACATTGCCGGAGCGGTCGCTTCGCAGCTCCGTCATCTTGCCCAGATCGTGCAGGATGACTCCCGCAAAGAGCAGATCCGCGTTCAGCCAGGGATACACCTGAATCAGGCCCCGGGCCACGCGAAGCATGTCCGTCGTATGATGCAGCAGGCCGGATCGCTCCGCGTGATGCATGCGCTGTGCCGCCGGGAACCAGAGCAGATCCTCCCCCGCCTGATCCAGCATGGTCTCCGTCAGGCGCCGCAGCGGCTCGGAGGTGAAGGCGGCCACCGCCTCCCGAATCTCGGAAAGCATGTCCTCCGGGGCCCGGGGAGCGCAGGGCACCAGCAGATTCATGTCCACCGGATCCCCGTCCTCCGCCAGGCGCCAGCGCTCCACCCGCAGCTGCAGCCGCCCGTT
The DNA here is from genome assembly GCA_946534455.1 of uncultured Clostridia bacterium. Classification (GTDB taxonomy): domain Bacteria; phylum Bacillota; class Clostridia; order Christensenellales; family Aristaeellaceae; genus Aristaeella. The sequence continues at coordinate 11,568 of CAMNCR010000155.1, forward strand.
ATATTCCTGCACGGTTCCCCGCACCTTGATCACGCTGCCGCCGGCGGGAACTTCCGCGCCGCTTTCCCAGTTCCAGAGCTTGCAGTTGATTTCTCCCGTGCGGTCCGTCAGGTTCATGTCCACATAATCGTTGCCCTTCGAATCCTTCCGCTTTTCGGCGGAGCGGATCAGCAGAAAGCCTTCAAAGCGGACATCCTTCTGCAGCTGGCAAACCGTGTAATTCTCCATGTCTGTTTTCCTTTCCGAAGGATGGAATCATCAGAAGGGAGCGTCCCCTCCCGGCCCGGCGTCCCTGGCCAGATTGGCAAAGGTGGTGTACTCGCTCAGCCAGGCCAGCTTGACCGTACCCAGCGGGCCGGAGCGCTGCTTGGCAATGATCACCTCGCCGATGTTCTTGTCTTCCGTATCCTTATTGTAATATTCCTCCCGATGCAGGAACATGACCACGTCCGCGTCCTGCTCGATGGAGCCCGAATCCCGCAGATCGCTGAGAACCGGGCGCTTGTCAATCCGGTCCCGGTTGGCGCGGGACAGCTGGGCGCAGGCCACCACCGGGATCTTCAGCTCCAGGGCAATGGCCTTGAGCTGCCGGCTGATTTCGGAAACCTCCAGCTGGCGGTTTTCCACCTGGGAATCCGCGTGCATGAGGCCCAGATAATCCAGCACCACCAGATCCAGGGAGGAATCCATCATCAGGCGCCGGCACCGGGAGCGCAGCTGGCTGGGGGTAATGCCCGCCGTATCGTCAATATACATCGGAGCGTTGGCCATGGGGCCCAGAGACCGGGCCAGGCGCATCCAGTCGTCATCCGAGAGGGTGCCCTTGCGCACCCGCTGCATGTCCACCCGCGCGTCCGAGCAGAGCAGGCGCATGGCGATCTGCTCCCGCGGCATTTCCAGCGTGAACACGGCGACGGATTTTCCCTTGTTCAGCGCCGCGTACGAGGCGATGTTCATGGCCAGCGAGGTCTTCCCCATCGAGGGGCGGGCGCCCAGCACGATCAGCTCGCCCCCGTGCAGCCCCGTCAGCAGGCTGTCCAGATCCAGGAAGCCCGTCGGAACGCCGGCGATCTGCCCGTGCAGCTTCGCCAGCTTCTCGATTTCCTCGTAGGTGTTGACCAGAATCTCCCGCAGCGGCTTGAGCGCTTCCCCCTCCGAGCGGTTCATGGCGATATCAAAGATCGACTTCTCGGCAGCGGCCAGCGTCTCCTGCACCGTCTGCTGCTGCGTGTAGCAGTTATGCAGGATGCCCTGAGAGGCACGAATCAGCTTCCGGAGCGTGGCCTTCTCCCGGACGAGCTCGATATAGGCCCGCACGTTGGCGGTCGTGGGCACCTGGGAAATCAGGCGCAGCAGATACGCATCCCCGCCGACGCCCTCCAGGGTTCCCCGGCGGCTCAGCTCCGCGTGCATCGTCACCAGATCGATGGGCGTGCGCGCCTGGGACAGCGCCAGCATGGCGCCGTAGAGCTCCTGATGCTCCGGCAGGGAAAAATCATCCGCCTTCAGCTGCTCCGTGGCCCGAAGCACCGCGTTGGTATCCTGCAGCATGGAGCCCAGGACGCTGATTTCCGCCTCCACGCTGGCAGGCAGCGGGACTCCGCGATAATCCTCCTGACCCTCCATGTCTTCCCCTCCCGTGGACCGCAGCGGGTCCGTATTACTTCTTCAGCGGCTCAACGCTCAGCTTCATCGGGGTGGTTACGCCCGTGTACAGCCAGACGGTAATTTCCCGCACGCCGACCTCACGGATGGAATCCCCCAGCTCGATCTTCCGCTTGTCCACCTGAACGCCGTGCTGCTTTTCCAGCGCCTCCGCCACCTCCGCGGAGGTCACGGAGCCGTACAGCCGGCCCTTTTCGCCGCACTTGACCGCCAGGGTCACAACCTTGTTCTTCAGCGCGGCAGCCTTTTTCTGCGCCTCCGCCAGGCGTTCCGCCTCCCGGGCGTCCTGGGCGGCCCGCTTGCGCTCGATTTCCTTCAGGGCGCCGGGCGTCGCCTCCACGGCCAGCTTCTGCGGAAACAGGAAATTTCTCGCATAGCCGTCGCTGACGTTGAGAATTTCATCCCGCTTTCCGATGTTCTTAACATCCTTCAGCAATACTACCTTCATTCGATGGTCCCCTCCTCATCCGGCCTCAGATGCCGTGAATCTCTTCTCTGATCAATCAGACCCATAATAATCGGTACAATGGGCGCAAGCATGGACAGCACCACCGCCCAGAGATTGCGCACCGCGCTGCGGATGCCCATCTTCTTCTCCATCCAGAGCAGCAGACAGATTCCCTGCAGCGTATACGCCGCGCGGAACACGGCCACGCACAGCAGCCCCATGTAGACCTCCACCCCGCCCGTGGACAGCGTCGCAAAGAGCCAGCCCACGCACAGCACCAGCAGCGCCAGGCCCAGGCCCCGGGGAATGTACCACTCCTCCATCGGCGGGAAGACGCCCTTTTCTCCGTTCCGGCGGCGGCGCCAGTCCGGCAGCACCGTGCACAGCAGCACCGTCAGCGCCGTGTGAACCACGATGCCGTTGCACATCGCCGAGGGCAGCATTTCCTCCAGCGTCACCCGGAGGCTGTAGAGCAGCTGCAGCCGGGTCGCGTCCGGCATCAGCACAAAGGTCAGCGAGGACAGCGGACCGCTCAGATCCAGCCGGGAGAGCCCCGCGTTGTATGCATTGAGCAGAATGGTGTTCCGCTGCGGACTTTCGTTAATCAGATCGCACATGGCCCGGGCCACGCCCTCATTCAGCGGGGCGCCGAAGAGGGAAAGCATCATCCCGAGCATGGCGGCCCATCCGGCCACGCACAGCCCCGCCCAGAGCAGCGGCCGCGCAAAGCGGTTTTTCAGCGGCACGAGGGCGATGACGCCGCACAGGGCGCACCAGGGCAGCAGCCCCACCAGCATCGGCGCGGGAAACCGCCAGATGCAGGCAACCCCCGCGGAGGCGCACAGGGCGGCGACCGCCATCCATCCGTCCGTATAGGCCAGCACCGCCACGGCAATGGGCAGCACCGCCAGCGCCAGCGTCAGCGCCGAAATCCCGCGCACCGCCGCCAGCGCGGTCAGCGCAATGAGCACCAGAAAGGACAGGCCTCTGGGCTGCGCTTCCTTCCCAAGCATGCTGCCACCTCACTTTCTTCCATAACTATTCAAAATATGATATCTCATCCCGGGTGAAAAAGCAAGACGCCGTGATGCACATTCCCCTGCCCCTTCCAAAAATTGTTTCGGAAAGATGAGAAAAATAAGGCCGGTTTTCATGATTTTGTAATAATTTCTTTACATAATCCGCAAGATATGGTATATTGAACCTGTTTCCGCCGGGTCATCTCCGGGTGAACGGTCGATTCACATCAAAACCGGATGGGAGGTTCTCCTGATGAAATGCAAACGCGTCTGTCTTCTGCTGCTCATTGCGGCGCTCTGCACCGCATGTCTGCACGCTTCAGCCTATCAGGAAGCTACCCTGCGTCCCGGCATGGAGGGCGATGAGGTCACCCGGCTGCAGACCGCGCTGATTCAGCAGGGGTATCTGTCCGGAACCGCCGACGGGATCTACGGCGTGAACACGGAGAACGCCGTTCGCGCCTTCCAGCGCAAGCATAAAATCAAGGCGGACGGTCTGGCCGGCGCCAAAACCCAGTCCCTGCTCTACGCCGGCTCCGGCAGGGAGCAGGAAAAGAGCGGATCCCAGCAGGCCGCCGACTCCGGCAAAAACAGCGCCTCCGCCGAATCCCAGAGCGTTACCTTGCGCTACGGCGATGAGGGAGAGAACGTCCGGAAGCTGCAGAGCTCTCTGATTTCCCTGGGATATCTCTCCGGAACGGCGGATGGACAATACGGCAGGCAGACCCAGTCCGCCGTCTATCGCTTTCAGAAGGATCACCAGCTGACCACCGACGGCGTCGCCGGGGCGAAAACCCAGTCCCTGCTCTACGCCGGCTCCGGAAAGGAACAGGAAAAGAGCGGATCCAATCAGGCCTCCGGCTCCGGCAAAAACAGTGCCTCCGCCGAATCCCAGAGCGTCACCATGCGCTACGGCGATGAGGGCGAGAACGTCCGGGAGCTGCAGAGCTCTCTGATTTCCCTGGGATACCTTTCCGGAACGGCGGATGGAAAATACGGCAAGCAGACCCAGTCCGCCGTCTATCGCTTTCAGAAGGATCACCAGCTGACCAGGGACGGCGTCGCCGGGGCGAAAACCCAGGATGTCCTCTCCACCGCCGTGAAGAATCCGGTGTCCGGCTCCTCCAGGCCGGCCGCTGCGGAGCCCGCGGCGGCCGCAGCCGCCCCCGACAAATCCGACATCAAGCTGCTGCACTGGTATGACGATATCAAGCCCAGCCTGAAGGCCAAGCAGACCCTGCTGATCTACGATCCGGCGACCGGGCTTTCCTGGCACCTGCGGGTGTACTCCCGGGGCCGCCACTGCGACGCGGAACCGCTGACCCTCGCCGACACCCAGACCATGGTGCAGGCCTTCGGCGGAAAAAACACCTGGAATCAGAAGGGCGTCTACGTTCGTCTTCCCAGCGGCACCTGGACCGTGGGCGCCACCCATGACATGCCGCATCTGAGCGGCACCATCGACGACAACGATTTCAACGGCCATCTCTGCGTTCACTTCCTGCGGAACATGGAGGAATGCGAGAAGTACGATCCGAACTACGGCGTCTCCAATCAGCGCACGATCCGGGAGCTCTGGAAGAAGCTGACCGGGGAAACCGTCGACATCTGATTCCGGCCCGGGAGCCCCCTTCCCCTCCGGAAGCCGCCCGAAGAACCCGATTCTCAGGGATTGTCAGGGAAAAACCCTTGACAATCCCGTTTTTTTCTGTATAATGGCGTCCTGTCAGGGAAAAAGCCTGACAGGAGGATGAGGTATGCCGCGGGAGGATTTGGGGAAAAAGGTGGATCTCGCTTTTCTTTCCGCTTTCTACGGCGGCATGCTGACGGAGCGGCAGCGGCAGGTGCTTTCCCTGCACTGCGAGGAGGATTTCTCCCTGGGGGAAATCGCCCAGGAGGTCGGGATTTCCCGCCAGGCGGTGCATGAAACCATCCTTCGCGCCTCCGCAAAGCTGGAGGAAATGGAAGCCGCCCTGGGGGTCGCCGCCCGCTTCCGGAAGATGGAGACCGGGCTGGAGCAGGCGCTCTCCGCCCTTCACCATCAACAGTACGACCGGGCTGAAGCGCTCCTGACGGAGCTGCTTCATCTGGAACAGGAGGAAAGCAATGGCCTTTGAGGGCTTGAGTCAGAAGCTGCAGGGCGCCCTGAAAAAAATGACCGGCCGGGGCAAGCTCACGGAGCAGTCGGTGAAGGAAGGCATGCGCGAGGTGCGCATGGCGCTTCTGGAGGCGGACGTCAACTACGCCGTGGCCAAGGATTTCATTAAAAAGGTGACGGAGCGCTGCGTGGGCACGGAGGTGCTCTCCTCCCTGAGCCCGTCCCAGCAGGTGCTGAAAATCGTCAACGAGGAAATGACGGAGCTGATGGGCAGCACCAACGCCCGTCTCACCTGGTCCCCCTCCGTGCCGACGATCTTCATGCTCTGCGGCCTGCAGGGCGCGGGCAAGACCACCATGTGCGCCAAGCTGGCCGGATACCTGACCCGGCAGGGCAAGCGCCCTATGCTCGCCGCCTGCGATATTTACCGTCCCGCCGCCATCAAACAGCTGCAGGTGGTCGGTGAGCAGGTGCATGTCCCCGTCTTCGAAAAGGGGACGCAGGATCCCGTCAAAACCGCGCGGGAGGCCATCGAGTATGCCCGGTATTATCAGCGGGATGTGCTGATCATCGATACCGCCGGCCGGCTGCATATCGACGAGGCGCTGATGGATGAGCTGGCCCGGATCAAGGCCGAGGTGCATCCCCAGGAAATCCTGCTCACGGTCGACGCCATGACCGGTCAGGACGCGGTCAACGTGGCCAAGGCCTTCGATGAGCGGCTGGATGTTTCCGGCGTCATTCTGACCAAGCTCGACGGCGACACCCGCGGCGGCGCGGCCCTGTCCATCCGCGCGGTCACCGGCAAGCCCATCAAGTTCAGCGGCACGGGCGAGAAGCTGGCCGACATCGAGCCCTTCCATCCGGACCGGATGGCGTCCCGCATCCTGGGCATGGGCGATGTGCTGACCCTGATTGACAAGGCGACCGAGGCCTTCGATGAGCACGATGCCGAGAAATTCGCCCGCAAGGGCCTGAGCAACCGTCTCACCCTGGAGGACTTCCTGGAGCAGATGCAGTCCATGAAGAAGATGGGCGGCCTCAAGAGCATGCTCAACATGCTGCCCGGCGTCAGCCTCAAGGATGTGGATGTGGACGACAGCGCCATGAAGAAGCCCGAGGCCATCATCCGCTCCATGACGCCCGCGGAGCGCCGCGATCCCTCCATCCTGAACGCCTCCCGGCGCAAGCGCATCGCCGCCGGCTCCGGCACGACCGTGCAGGATGTGAATACGCTGATCCGCCAGTTTGAGCAGGCCCAGCAGATGATGAAGCAGATGATGAACAGCAAGGGCCGCGGCCGGCTGCGGATGCGCTTCCCCGGCATGTAAAAGCCCGGCGGTTCACCCGCCCTTCCCCACCGAGTGGACTCATATACTCCGCTATATGATTTCCATAGATTCCATATTCTAATTTATGAACGTTTAGGAGGAACTCACAATGTCTGTCAAAATTCGTCTCAAGAGAATGGGTATGAAGAAAAAGCCTTTCTATCGCGTGGTGGTCGCCGATGTCCGCAGCCCCCGGGACGGCCGCTTTATCGAGGAGATCGGTTACTATGATCCCATGACCAAGCCCGCTGAAATCAAGGTGAATAACGAGCGCGCCCAGTACTGGCTCGGCGTCGGCGCCCAGCCCACGGACACCGTGCGCATCCTGCTGAAGAAATCCGGTGCCATCGAAGAGAAGTAATTCTCTCCGGAAAGAAAGGACGCCCTTATGCAAGAACTTCTTACCTTTGTGGCGCAGTCCCTCGTGGATCATCCGGATCAGGTGACTGTCACTGAGACCGAAGGGCCTGAGGCCATTATTCTGGAGCTGCATGTCGCCGAAGAGGATATGGGCAAGGTGATCGGAAAACAAGGCCGCATTGCCAAAGCGATCCGTTCCGTGGTCAAGGCTGCGACAGCCAAGAACAGCAAGCCTGTTTTTGTGGAGATTCAGGAATAATCATGGCGGGGTCCGGAAAACGGATCTCGCTTTTTGTTTCACCCTTTTGAAAAGCAGGAGGTTTGTCCGCATGCAGGACTATCTGATGATCGGCGTTGTGCTCCGTCCCCAGGGCGTTCACGGGGAATGCAGGATCCGCCCCTACGCGGCGGATCTGGACCGCTTTGCGGAGTGGAAAACCCTGTACCTGGAGGAGAACGGAGGCTACACGCCCATCGGCTGCGCCGTGCACCGCATTCATGACGGAATCGTGTACGCGACCCTGGGGGACTGCGCCACGCCGGAGGATGTGGAGCGTCTGCGCAATCGGCAGCTGTTCATCGACCGGGCCCACGCCGCCCCGCCCGCGGAGGGCTCCGTTTATATCGCGGACCTGCTGGGCTGCGAAGCCGTCACCCGGGAGGGAACCTCCCTGGGCGTGCTGACCGACGTGCTCCAGCACGGTTCCGTGGATACCTGGGTCTTCCGCGCTCCCGACGGCGGCACCTGGATGGCCCCGGCGCTCCTGGACGCGTTTCCGGAGGTGGATCCGGAGGCCCGGCGCATTACCGTCCATGAGCCCCGTCTGCGGGAGGTGGCCGTCTTTGAAGATTGAGGTGCTGACCACCTTCCCGGAGATGTTCTCCGGCGTGCTGTCCGCCAGCATCCTGGGCCGCGCTGTCCAGCAGGGGCTGCTGGATATCACCCTGACGGACATCCGCGATTATTCCCTCCTGAAGCATAAGAACACGGATGACTACCCCTTCGGAGGGGGCGCGGGCATGGTCATGCTCGCCCAGCCCGTTGTGGATGCGATGGCTGCCGCCGCCTCCCGGCTGCCCCGCGGCCGGCGCATTTTTCTGGGGCCCCGGGGGCGCCGGCTGACCACCGCCCTGGCCCGGGAGCTTGCCGGAGAGGAAGCCCTGATCCTGCTGTGCGGGCACTATGAGGGCGTGGATCAGCGGGCGCTGGATACCTGCATTGACGAGGAAATCAGCATCGGCGATTACATTCTGACAGGCGGCGAGCTGCCCGCGATGGTGCTCATCGACTGCGTCGCCCGGTTCATTCCGGGGGTCCTGGGCAGCGCGGAGAGCCCGGAGGAGGAATCCTTTTCCGACGGCCTGCTGGAGTATCCCCAGTATACGCGTCCCCGGGATTTCCAGGGGCTCACCGTGCCGGAAACGCTTCTCAGCGGGGACCACGCACGGATTCAGGCCTGGCGGCGAAAAGAAAGCCTGCGCGCGACGCTGCGGTTCCGGCCCGATCTGCTCTCACACGCCTCCCTCTCCCGGAAGGATCTGGAGCTGCTGGAGGCATTGCGCCGGGAAGAGGCGTCATCGTCCGATGAGGAAGGAGGTCCTTCATGTTTCTCCGAAAGCTGACCGTGATTCTGCTCCCGCTGGGGCTGCTGCTCCTGCTCTGTCTGCTGATTCCCGTGCTTTCCGGCATGAACAGCTTCTGGGGCAGCCTCCTGCTGGGCGCTGTGCTGGGGGTCATGCTGGCCCTGCTGCTGCCGCTCGCCGGCGCCACCCGTCTGCGGGAGCCCTTCGCCTGGCTGCTGTGGATTCCCGCGGCCCTGATTCTGGCGGTGCTTCTGTATCAGTATCTGGCCACGCAGGGGGTGGACGTTCCCCTGCTGCGCCTGCTGGCCGCCCACGATTCCAGAACCGTCACCGTCGAAAGCGCTTTTGCCGCCTATATGCTCACCTTTTCCATCCGCACCGGAAGGGGCATCTGATTCCGACTCTTTTTCAGGAGGTACTTGATCCATGCAGACCCTGATGCTCAGCGGTTCTCAGTATGATTCTCCCGAGGCCCTGCATGCCGCCCTGCGCGCCATGCTCTGCCTGCCGGACTGGTACGGCATGAATGCCGACGCGCTGTATGACTGCCTGTCCGAGCGAACCGAGCCCGTTTCCCTCTGGATTGCCTCCTGGGGAAATGAGGAAACCGCCGCCGCGCTGCGAAAGGTCAGCCGGGTGATCGGGGATCTGGGCGGCGAGGTTCGGGAGCTGTAATCCATGACGCCCCGCCAACGCGCCTGGCTCCTGCCCTCTGCCGCGCCCTGCGTGGCCCTCGGCATTCTGATCGGCCAGCGGGTGAGCACAGCCCTCTGGCCTCTTTTGGCCTGCGCGCTGGTGCTTCCCGTGCTGCTGATCTGGCGCAACCCGGGGCGTTTCCTCGGCTCCCTGACCCTGGCTGTGTGCCTGGGCGTGCTGTCCGCCAGCGTCGCCTGGCATCCGGCGCTTCCGGCCGAGGGAGAGTATGCGGTTTCCGGCGTCATTGCCGATGAGGTTCATTTCGGCGTTCTCGGCCAGGTTCGCACCGTGCTGTCCGATGTGACGCTGGACGGAGCCGCCGTTTCCGGCAGCGCCTGGTGGACCTTCTACACCGATGCTCCTCCGGAGGAGCTCATCCCCGGGCGGCGGGTCTCGCTGCGGGCCTCCGTGTATCATCCCGGGAGCGCGGATAATCCCGGCGGCTATGATTTTCGGGAAACGCTGCTCCGGCGGCATATTCTGATCGGCGTTTACGGAAACGCGGAGCTGGAAACCGGGCTGCCCGGCCGCTTTTCCCTGGCGGGCACCGCCGCGGCCCTTCGTTCCGCCCTCTCCGGGCGCCTGACGGAGCTCATGGGAGAGGAAGCCGGCGCCTATGCGGTCGCCCTGCTGCTGGGCTCCCGGACGATGATTCCCTCGGAGGACCGGGAGGCCTTTTCCCGTCTGGGCCTGGCGCATATTCTGGCGGTCAGCGGATTCCATGTCGGGATCCTGATCGGCCTGCTGTCGTTCCTGTTCCGCCTGCTGCGCCTGCCGCAGCGGGTGCGCCTTCTGCTGTACGCCGTGCTGCTCTCCGCCTACAGCCTGCTGTGCGGAGCCGGTCAGCCCGTGCTCCGCGCCTCCCTGCTGACGCTGCTGGCGCTGGAGGGGCGGATTCTGGCCCGGCCCCGGTCCGGCCTGCATCTGCTCAGCGCCGTCATGATTTTCCTGCTGCTGCTGTCCCCCGTGCAGCTGACGGGCGCCTCCTTCCTGCTGAGCTTCGGCGCAGTGCTGGGGATCACCGTGGTGCTGCCTGCCGTGCAGAGCGTGTGGGAGCCCCGATCCGCTCTGCTGCGGAGAATCCGTGATCTGTTCGCCGTGGCCCTGGGCGCCCAGCTGGGCATTCTGGCGCCGCAGCTGTATTTCTATCAGTCCCTGCCGCTCCTGTCCATGCTGCTGAGCGTCCCCATCTCCCTGTTCACCTCCCTCCTGATCGGGGTGGACTGGGCGGTGATGCTCTGCCTTCCGCTGGCGGGAATCGCGCGGGTGCCGGCCTGGGTGGCCGCCCGGATGACCGAGGGGCTGCTGCAGGTGGTCCGTCCCCTCTCCCGTCTGGAGCATATCACCCTCTGGACCCCCGCCGCCAGCCTCTGGACCCTGCTGGGTGTAGCGCTGCTGCTGCTGTCCGTCACGATCCTGATCCGCTGGCCCCGGCGCCTTCGCCTCATCCTGGCGCCTCTCGCCTGCGGCCTCATCGCCCTGTCCCTGATTCCGCCGGTCCATCAGGGCACGGAATACATTCAGTTCAGTGCTGGAAACGCGGACGCCGCGCTTCTGCTGGATGAGCAGCAGGCCATCGTGCTGGACGCCGGACCGGAGGGCAGCGTGCTCAGCGGCTACCTTCGCCGGCACCGCATCACGCCGGACGCGGTCATTCTGACCCATCTCCACGCGGATCATGCG
>CAMNCR010000156.1 GCA_946534455.1 uncultured Clostridia bacterium
ACGACCAACCAGGATGTGCTGACCATCGCCTGGAAGTATCAGCATGACCCGGTGGAAATCACGGTGGAGGCCACCCGCAAGGACCGGCCGCAGATCACCCAGTACGTCATCGCCACCGAGCAGGACAAAAAGCAGGATCACCTGCTGTATCTGCTGGACGCGGACGTGTATCACCGGGTGATGATCTTCTGCAACACGAAGTTCATGACCGATAAGCTGACCCGCCAGCTGCAGCGGGAGGGCTATCAGGCGGAATGCCTGCATGGCGACATCCCCCAGGCGAAGCGGAACGTGGTCATGAACGACTTCAAGCGCGGCAAGTTTCCGATCCTCGTTTCCACGGACGTGGCCGCCCGCGGCATCGACGTGGACGATGTGGAGGCCGTCATCAACTACGACCTGCCCAATGAAAACGAGTACTATCTGCACCGCATCGGGCGGACGGGCCGCGCCCACAAGCATGGCGTGAGCTTCTCCCTGGTCACCTTCCGGGAAAGCGTCCGGATGGACGAAATCCTGAAGTATATGCTGACCGCCCCCACGCCGCTGCACTTCGCGGACGATGTGCTGCGCAGGGAGGACGGGACGCCGTTCTTCGAGCATATCTGACGTGTGGATACCGCAAAGCCCGCCGGACCCAAACAGCATACAAAACGCCGCGGTTCCACTGTTCACAGACAGCAGAGCCGCGGCGATTTCAAATTCAAAGCCTTCCGGCGAGGATGCGGAATTCAGCCCACAAAGGCGCGAATGGCCGCAAGGGTTTTCTCCTGCAGGGCGCCGATGTCCGCCAGCTTTGCCTGAACCTCGGCGTCGGAAAGCTGGCGCTCTTTGCCCGGACGGAATTCCTCGCAGAGTTCGCTGGCCATCCGGCTGAGCTTCAGCATGCCCAGATTTCCGGCCACGCCCTTCAGCGCGTGGGCGCCCTCGAACAGGCCCTTCGCATCCATGGCGGCTCCGGCGTCCAGCATCTTCTGGCAGGATGGATCGTTCAGATACCTGGGCATCAGGCGCCCGATGATCGATTCGTTCATCATGGTTTTCAGCGCGGCTGCGTAGTCCCCCTCCATGCTCTGATACAGCTCCTGAATCGTCATGATCATTCCTCCCCGTGTCTGATTGCATTATTATACAGGATATTCCGGCGGAAGACAATCGTCCATTTTGGGCATCAGGAAAGCCCGGCGCTCGGCGCCGGGCTTTTTTCCGAATTTGCTTCCTTACGCACGCTGCGCAGCAAAGCACTCGCTGCAGTACACAGGCCGGTCTCCCCGGGGCTCAAAAGGCACCTGGGTCACCTTTCCGCAGGCGGCGCAGACAACCTCGTGCATCTCACGGGGCGCGCGGTTCGCCTTTCTCGCCTGACGGCAGGCCTTGCAGCGGGTGGGCTCATTCTGGAAGCCCTTTTCCGCGTAGAACTCCTGCTCACCTGCGGTGAAAACGAATTCCGCTCCGCAGTCCTTGCATACCAGCGTCTTGTCTTCGTACATGATTCGGGTACCCCCAATAATAATAGTTGGATGATCCCTTCGGCTGACCTGGTTTTTGACCCCACACACGCCGCCTGGGAGGTTGCTCTGCGCTTCAGCGCCCTCACGCACTCCTCTCGGACTTACGCCCGGACGGACTTACATCTAGACCGCACCATGCTCCCCGCCGCTTTGGACGGATTACGTGGACCGCTTCGCCTGCGACTGGCATCGGCTTTCAACCACAGACCCGAAGGATTCAACCTGCACATTATATCCTCTCCCGCGCCAAAAGGCAAGGGATTATTTGGTAAGCACGGACGCGCTGCCCTGCCCGTAATAGGCGTTCGGTCCATGCTTGCGCATGAAGTGCTTTTCCTTCACGTGAGCCGGCAGGCATTCCCGCGTCTGCGTCTGCGGCAGAGCTTCGGTATGCCAGGCCATCATGGCCACCTCCTCGAGCACCACGGCGTTGTGCACCGCCTCCGCGGCGTCCTTGCCCCAGGCGAAGGGACCGTGATGCCGCGCCAGCACGCAGGGCACATATTTCGGATTCAGGCCGTGCTTCTCGAAGTGATCCGCAATCACCCGGCCCGTTTCCAGCTCGTAGGCGCTTTCCACCTCTTCCTTCGTCAGATCCCGGCAGCAGGGCACCGCGCCGTAAATATAGTCCGCGCCCGTGGTGCCGTATTCCGGGATATCCCGACCGGCCTGGGCCCAGATGGTCGCCCAGCGGGAATGGGTATGCACGATACCGCCGATGTCCGGGAAGCGGCGATAGAGCTCCGCGTGGGTCGGCGTATCGGAGGAGGGGTTCATCGTTCCTTCCACCCGCTCGCCCGCCAGGTTCATGACCACCATGTCCTCCGGCTTCAGCTCCTCATAGGGAACGCCGCTGGGCTTGATCACAAAGAGCCCCTTTTCCCGGTCGATGCCCGACACGTTGCCCCAGGTGAAGGTCACCAGATGATAGGCCGGCAGCATCATGTTCGCCTCATACACCTTCTGTTTCAGTTCCTCCAGCATTCTGTCTCCTCCTTTTTATCCTTCATGTCCTTTACAGTTTCAGATCCCGAAAGTTCCCCAGTTCACCGCTCCGCCAGTGCTTCCGGCACAGGGACACATAGGCCTCGTTGCCGCCGAGAACAATCTGCTCCCCCTCCCGGGCCACCTTTCCGTTGATCACCCGGGCATTGCAGATGGCCTTTTTTCCGCACCAGCAGATCGTTTTGACCTCTTCAATCGTATCCGCCCAGGCCATGAGCCACTGGCTGCCCTCAAAGAAGTTGCCCTTGAAGTCCGCCCGAAGGCCGTAGGCGATGACCGGAATGTTCAGATCATCCACGATGTGCACCAGCAGCTCCACCTGCTCCCGGGTCAGGAACTGCGCCTCGTCCACGATCACGCAGTCGTATCCCGTCAGGTCCATCTCCGCCAGCTCCTCCACGAAGACGCACTCCGTGCTCAGGCCGCTGCGGGAGCGGATCGTCCGTTCCCCGTCCCGGTTTTCCATCCGGGGCTTCGCCATCAGGCAGCGCTGGTTCCGTTCCTGATAGTTATACTGCACCATGATGGCATTGGCCGACTTGCTGGATCCCATGGCGCCGTAGCGGTAGTACAGCTTAGCCAAGCGAATCACACTCCTCCGCATCATTTTCCGCGGGCGCGGCAGCTTCCTGCTCCTGCGCCACCGGGACCGCTTCGACGGCGATTTCGCCCTCCCGCAGCACCATGCGCACCTCCTGCCCCAGGGCGATTTCGCCCTTCAGCAGCTCCTCGCTCAGGGTGTCCTCCACCGTGCGCTGGATCAGGCGGCGCAGGGGCCGCGCGCCGAATTTGGGATCGTAGCCGTCCTCCGCCAGCTTCTCCACCACGTTCTGCTCCCAGGTCAGGTGGATCTCCTGCTCCTCCAGCCTTCCGGCGACCTGCCGCAGCAGCAGCTCCGCGATCCGCTGGATCTCCGGCTCCGTCAGGGAGTGGAAGACGATCAGCTCGTCCACCCGGTTGATGAACTCCGGCCGGAAGAGCTCCTTCACTTCCTTCATCACGGAGTCCTTCATGGATTCGTAGTCCCGGGCCTCGTTCCGGTTCGACGCGCCGAAGCCCATGGCTCTGCCGTTGCCGATGGCATGCGCCCCGGCGTTGGAGGTCATGACCAGAATGGTGTTCTTGAAGCTGACAACCCTGCCCGTGTTGTCCGTCAGCCGCCCGTCCTCCATGATCTGCAGCAGCATGTTGAACACGTCCGGATGCGCCTTTTCCACCTCGTCCAGCAGCACCACGCTGTAGGGCTTCCGGCGCACCGCCTCCGTCAGCTGGCCGCCTTCCTCGTAGCCCACGTAGCCGGGAGGCGAGCCCACCAGGCGGGAGACCGTGTGCTTCTCCATGTATTCGCTCATATCCAGGCGGATGACCGCATCCTCATCCCCGAACATGGCCTCGCCCAGAGCCTTGCACAGCTCCGTCTTGCCCACGCCCGTCGGGCCCAGGAAGATGAAGGAGCCGATGGGCCGGTTCGGATCCTTGAGGCCCGCGCGCGCCCGGCGAATCGCCCTGGAAACCGCGCTGACGGCCTCCTCCTGGCCGATGAGCCGCCGGTGCAGCGTCTCCTCCAGATGCACCAGCCGCTGAGCCTCCTGCTCCGTCATGCGGCTGGCCGGAATGCCCGTCCACTGGGACACGACCTGGGCGATATCGTCCTCCGTCACCACATCCCGCGCCGTGGACTGGGCCCGGTTCCACTCCGCGCGCTTTTCCTCGATTTCCTGATGCAGGCTCCGCTCCTGATCCCGCAGCGACGCGGCCTTCTCAAAGTCCTGATGCGAGATCGCTTCCTTCTTCTCGATCACCACGGCCTCCAGCCGCTTCTCCTGCTCCCGCACGTCCAGCGGGGCCGTGCAGGCCTGAATCCGCACCCGGCTGGCCGCCTCGTCCATCAGGTCGATGGCCTT
>CAMNCR010000157.1 GCA_946534455.1 uncultured Clostridia bacterium
CCAGAAGGCAGTATCATAAGCATCCTCGATGATTTCCTCAGCCTGGCTTGAGAGATTATTCCATCTGTTTTCCCACCTTGATGGATTCAGTGATTCCTTCCGCAGCTTTCATTGGGGGAACGCTTATTTCATACAATTCCTGTACGCGCCGTGCAGAGGGCGCCGGCTCATCTTGCGCGGAAACGGGTTTGGTGTTATGCTCTGGTTCCATGAAAATCATGATTGGCCTGAACTCTGAAGGGAAACAGGCAGGAGGCGCGCATGAACCAGACCGTTGTCATTTCCGTCAGCCGGACCGTTCGGCCCCGGGAGGTGCTGCTCCGGCGGCTGATGGCGGTGCTGGCCGCCGTTTTTCTGGCGCAGGGAATTCTGTTCTCCACCGGCTTCATGCTGCCCTGC
The DNA here is from genome assembly GCA_946534455.1 of uncultured Clostridia bacterium. GTDB lineage: Bacteria > Bacillota > Clostridia > Christensenellales > Aristaeellaceae > Aristaeella. The sequence continues at coordinate 400 of CAMNCR010000157.1, forward strand.
TTTCTGATGACCCTCTGCTATTTCTGGTTCAGCCATGCCTCCAGGCGGGAATATGAATATACCCTGGAGGACGGCCTGCTGCGGATCGAGCGCGTCAGCGACCGGGGCCGGCGGGTGCTGCACGAGATTCCCTTCTCCGAGATCCAGCTGCTGTGCCGTCCGGACGCGCCGGAGGCCGCTCCCTACAGAAAGGGCGGCAGCGTCCGGATCCGGAAGGTGGACTATACCTCCTACCGGGAGGATGTTCCCTATTACACGATGATCGCCGCGGAAAACGGTCAGCCCCTCAAGCTGCTGCTGGATCTGACGGAGGAAGGCATCCGCGTGCTTCGCCGGGAATGCCGGGAGGCGGTCCGGCTCTGATGCATGGCGAAACTGGCCATGTTTATGAAATAATTTAACAAAAATGACGCATTTGCTTTGTTGACATGCCTCCTGGAGTCTGCTACAATAGGCCCGGTTTTCAAGCTGTATTTTTTTGTTTTTCCACTGAAAACGTTTTCATAACCCCGTTTTCACCGGCTCCGGTGTCGGAGCTGTGAAAAAAATAAAAGGAGGATGAATCTCTATGACCAGGAAAATCATTGCCCTCGCGCTTGCGCTGTGCATGCTGCTGGGTGTCTCTGCCGCCATGGCTGAGAAGCTGACCGTGAACTATTGGGACGACAACTTCAACGGAAACGCCCTGCGTGCCGCCGCGGAAGACTACAAGGCCAACGTCGACCCCGAATTCGAGCTGGAGCTCGTTCTGGTTTCCGGTTCCTCTGACGTGGAAAACAGCATGACCACCGCCGGTTCCTCCGGAGACTACAGCAACCTGGCTGACATCGTTCTGTTCCAGGATCACTACATTCAGCGCTATGTGATGGATTATCCGGATGCCTGGGTGGATCTGGAAGACGCCGGCATCAACTGGGATGACTTCGGTGCTGAAAAGCTGAGCTATTCCACCGTGAACGGCAAGCACTACGGCGTGCCGGTGGATAACGGCACCGCCATCATGGCCTATCGTGTGGACCTGCTGGAAGAATGCGGCTACAAGATCGAGGACATGAAGGGCATCACCTGGGATAAGTTCCTGGAGATCGGCAAGGAAGTGTATGCCAAGACCGGCAAGGCCCTCCTGTCCATGGACGGAAGCGGCAACGACCTGCCCTACATGATGCTGCAGGCGGAAGGCGAATCCCAGTTCAAGGAAGGCAAGGCCTTCATCGCCGGCAATGAAAAGCTGACCCGCATCATCACCCTGCTGTGCGAAATGGTCAAGGAGCATGTGCTGATCCTGGCGAACGACTGGACCGGCTACACCAACGAGACCATCATGCAGGACCAGGTGGCCGGCGTCTTCAACGGCAACTGGATCATCCCCACCATGAGCCAGGTCGCGGAGAACAGCGGCAAGTGGGAAATCACCACCATCCCGACCCTGGACGGCGGCGAGGGCTATGCTGCCAACGGCGGTTCCTCCCTGTACGTGACCTCCAACTGCAAGAACCCCGAGCTGGCCAAGAAGTTCCTGGCCTACACCTTCGGCGGCTCCACCCAGACCTATGACAACGCCCTGCGCAACGGCGGCGTGATCGGCTGCTCCATGACGGCTGCGAAGTCCGACGTGTACAACGAAGGCGTTCCGTTCTTCAACGGCCAGGCCATCTACAGCACCATCGTTGAGATGGGCACCCATGTACCGATCGTTGAGCAGAACGATTATCACTACACCGTCCGTCAGTACATCGGCAACGCCATCCAGAACGTGCTGAACGGCGCTGATGTCGAATCCGCCCTGCAGGAAGCGCAGGAGCTGATCGACTTCGCGATGGATCAGTAAGAGCTGATCCCCGCAGCGGGTTCATCTGATCGCTCGGCAGGGAACCGGCACTTGCCGGTTCCCTGCTTCTTGGTTTCACAAAAACGACGGGAGGAACAATCCCTATGAAAAAGAAAAGAGGCCTCGGCCTTCTGGCCAAACAGGAGGCTGCCGGCTGGGCCTTCCTGACCCCGGCCAGCCTGCTGATCTTCATCATGAGCTTCTATCCCATGGTGCAGGCCTTTATCACCTCGCTGAAGACGGGCTCCTCGGCCAACATGCAGTGGGCGGAGCCTCTGATCAAGAACTATTCCCGGATGTTCAAGGATAAGGTGTTCATGACCTCCATGGGCAACACCTTCCTGTATCTGATCATTCAGGTGCCGATCATGCTGGTGCTGGCGATCCTGCTGGCTCAGCTGCTCAACAACAAGGATCTGAAGCTCCGCGGCCTGTTCCGTACGCTGATCTTCCTTCCCTGCGCCACGGCGCTGGTTTCCTACGCGCTGATCTTCAAAACGCTGTTTGCCACAGAGGGCCTGATCAACGCCATCCTCCGGGGGCTGGGCATCATCCAGGAGAACGTCAACTGGCTTGGGCAGTCCGGCACCGCCAAGGCCGTCATCATCATCGCCCTTTTGTGGCGATGGACGGGCTATAACATGGTCTTTTTCCTCGCCGGCCTGCAGAACATTGAGTATTCCGTGTATGAAGCCGCCAACATCGACGGCGCCAGCGGCTGGAAGACCTTCTGGCATATCACCGTGCCGCTGCTGCGTCCCGTGATCGTGATGACCGGCATCATGTCCATCAACGGCACGCTGCAGCTGTTCGACGAGTCCGTCAACCTGACCAACGGCGGGCCCTCCAACACGACCATCACCATGTCCCATTATATCTACAACAACTCCCTGGGGCAGGGCGTCGCCAACTTCGGCTACGCCTCCGCGCTGGCCTTCGTGGTGTTCATCCTCGTGGCGGTGCTGGCGTTCATCAACATGAAGGTGGGTGATACCCGTGACTGATACGAAGAAAAAGCAGCCCACGGTTTCCCACATCCAGCGGAAGCTGATTCCCAGCTACATCTTTCTGACCATCATGTCGCTGATCTCCGTCTTCCCGCTGTTCTGGATGTTCACCGCCGCCACCAACACCTCCCTGGAGGTGGCTCAGGGCAAAATCTGGTTCGGCAATTATCTGGCGGAAAACTACCGGGCGCTGACCGCCTCCCAGGATCTGTGGCGCGCCATGTGGAATTCCTTCTTCTACGCGGCCGTGCAGACGGTGGCGAGCCTCCTGATCTGCTCCCTGGCCGGGTACGGGTTTGAGCTGTACCATGACAAGGGCAAGGACCGGCTGTTCGGCGTGCTGCTGCTGGCCATGATGGTGCCGCAGGTGGCCACGCTGATCCCGCTGTTCACCATGATTTCCCGGATGAAAATGCTCAACACGGTCTGGGCCTTCATCATTCCCGCGCTCTCCACGCCGTTCATGATCATGATGTTCCGGCAGAATTCCCGGAACTTCCCGATCGACACCATGGAGGCGGCGCGGATCGACGGGCTGAGCGAAATCGGCATCTTCTTCCGGATGTATTTCCCCATGATGAAATCCACCTATGCCGCCGCGGCCGTCATCACCTTCATGAACGCCTGGAACTCCTATATGTGGCCCCGCACGGTCATGAAGGGGAACGATGTGCAGACCATGCCCATGCTGATCGCGAACATGTCCAACGGCTATGCCGTGGACTACGGCATGCTGATGCTGGGCGTTCTGTTCTGCTCCCTGCCGACGATTATCGTCTTCTTCGTGCTGCAGAAGCAGTTCGCGGAGGGCATCACCGGTTCCGTCAAATAAGCGGAGCCTTCCAAAGGACAGAGGCAAGGCGGAAGCTCCTCTGTCCTTTTGTTTTCCGTTTTCCATGAAATCTGAAGGACAGACAGGTTCAGAAGGAGGATGCACCGCATGATTCATCCCAGGAGCCAGAGAAAAAAAAGAAGCCTGCTGTTTCTGACAGCCCTGGCGCTCCTTTCCGGCTGCGCGCTGTCCCCGGCCGCGGCGGAGGGGCCCGCTCTGCCGGAGGCGCGCAGCATCACGGCCGAGACCCGGGTGACCAAATGGGGCCAGATGCCCGTTCTCTTCCGGATTCAGGGGCAGCAGCTGCCCGAGGGCATCGGGCCGGCTCAGTTTTCCATCACCGGAGAGGCCGCCGGCTGGGGAACGCAGGCGACCCACCCGTTCTCCTGCGGCGTGCTGGAGGTCCGGGCGGAGGCGGACGGCTGGAGCCTGATTCCCGAACAGTTTCCGGATAAATATTTCTATGTGCGAAGCTTCACCGTGGCCTGCGAGGCCGCGCCGGAGCTCGGCTTTTCCATGGCGGAGCTTTCGGAAACCCGGACGGAAACCGCCGACCGCTTTACGCTCCGGGAAACGGACAACCATGCCGTCAAGGCATGGATCTTCCGGCCGGAGGCGGAGACGCCTCTGCCGGTGGTCGTGGTTTTCCATGGCTACGGCGACACGGCCAACCTGCTGACCTACCGCACCGCCGTAGACTGGGCGGAGCCGGAGCATCAGCAGGCCCGGCCCTGCACGGTCATCGCGCCGGTCATCGAGGACGCGCTGTACATCAGTGACAACGCCCGCAGCAAAACCTTCAGTCAGGTGCTGGCATGGATCGATGAGATGGTGCAGCAGGGGACTGCCGACCCGAATCGAATCTACCTCATGGGCAATTCCTTCGGCGGCATGTCCTCCATCGAGATGGCGGAGCAGTTTCCGGACCGCATCGCGGCGGTCCTGGCCCTCTGTCCCGCGCTGAACTATTCCCGCACGGCCATGGCGAATCTGTCCCGGATGACGGCCGTGCCGCTCTTCATTGCCCAGGCGGAAAACGACGAAACCATTCCGGTTTCCGTCGGTCGGCAGGCTGCCGAGGCCTTTTCCGAGGCGGGCGGAGAGGTCACCCTGAAGGTGTTCACCGACGCGGAGATGGAGGCCGCCGGCGCGGTCCACGGGCAGGAGCAGACCTACAGCTTCCATCATGTAGAGCTGGCCCTCCTGGAGGACGATGCCTATGCCCGTTGGCTCTTCGATCACGTCAGGCCCTGAGCCGCAAAGGCCTGTCCGCCTCAGGGCTCCCGATCCCGCACGGCTTCCCGCCGGTTCCTCTGCCCCAGCCTCCTTCCAGGGTCTTTCCACTGGATTTCGCTGACCAGCGCGGCGCCGATGATCAGTGCGGCACCGAGGCAGTTGACCGGGCTGAGCGGTTCCCGGAGAAAGGCCGCGGAAAACAGGATGGCGGAAACGGGATCCAGGTAGCTCAGCACGGCAACGGTCTGCACCTTCAGGCCGGTCATGCTGCCAAAGTACAGCGCATAGGCCACTCCGGTATGGAGAACACAGACCACGAGCAGCAGCAGGAGCGGCCCCGGCGTCAGCGTGATGCCGGTCCAGCCGCCGGTCGCCGCCAGATAGGGGATCATCACCAGCCCCGCAAACAGCAGCTGGATGACCGTCCTCTGGGTTGCGTCCGCTTCCGGCGCCCTCTTGTTCAGCATCACGACGCAGGCATACAGGGACGCCGCTCCGAGGCCCATCAGAATGCCCGTCAGGTTTCCGGCTCCGGATTCCCTCTCTCCGATGACGCCGGAGACCAGCACCATGCCGAGAACGGAGAGCAGCGCGCAGCACGCCTTTTTCCCCGTCATTCTTTCCCCGAAGACCAGAGGAGAGAGCAGCATGACGATCGTCGGCTGCATGTAGTAGCAGAGCGTGGCGACGGAAACCGTCGTATGATTATACGCCTCAAAGAGCAGCATCCAGTTGAACCCGATCAGCGCCCCGGTCGCGCCGAAGCGCAGCAGCATCCGCCGGGGCAGCTGCCGGAAAACGTGCCGGCCCCGCAGCCTGACATAAGCCAGCAGGGAGAGGCCGCCCAGGATGCCCCGCGCAAAGGCCAGAAAGGCGGAGGGCATGGGAATGCTCCGCCGGAAAATGCCGATGCTGCCCCAGATGAGCATGGCTGCCATGAACCGGATCATGGCTCTGCGTTCGTCTGTTGTGTTCATGTTTCCTTCCAAATCCTGTTTTGGATGCATTC
>CAMNCR010000158.1 GCA_946534455.1 uncultured Clostridia bacterium
TATCTGCTTTTTTCCATGATCGCGATTCTGCGCAGCCGGAGGAACCTGCTGCGCTCGGAGCTGATCGGGCTGCTGGCCATTCAGGTGCCGCTCCTGCTGGGAAACATCCTCCGGGCGCTGTATCCCCGTTTCCTGATCATGAACACCTTCTGCCTGCTGTCCATCCTGATCATCTTCCTGTCCTTTCAGAATCCGGAATTCTTTCTGGCGGAGCGCGGATATGTGTATAACATGAAGGCGCTGCAGGCGATCCTTCTGGAGAGAACCCAGCGGAAAATCCCCTGCCGGATTCTGGGGTTTGCCGTCCAGAATTACACCGAGCACCGGGAATTTTTCGGAAGCGCGCGGATGGATGAGGCCATGGGACGCATCAACCGATATCTGGCCACGGAGTATCGCGGGCTGACCGCCTTTTACCTGCGCAACGGGTGCTACGCGCTGCTGGGCTCAGGCTCGACGGATCTGGACGCGCTGACCGCCAGGCTGGAGCAGCGCTTTGCCGAGCCGTGGAAAACCCGGGACGGGGAGCTGCCGCTGAAGCTGTCCTTTGTCCAGGCGGATACGGAGCAGCTTTCCTGCTCGGCGGACCGGCTGGCGAACACGCTGCGGATCTCGCTGAACGAAGCGGTGAACGGTTCCCGGATCGCCGGGCGGCGCATGCTGTCCGACTCGCTGGGCGCCATTGAGCAGCGGCTGGATATTCGCCACTGTCTGGAAAAAGCGCTGGAGGAGGACGCGCTGGAGGTCTTTCTGCAGCCGATTGTCGAGAGCGAAACCGGACGCTGGATTGCGGCGGAGGCGCTGGTCCGGATCCGGAACGAGGCAGGAGACCTCATTCCGCCGGAGCAGTTCATCTCCCTGGCGGAGCACGAGGGGCAGATCGTGAAGCTGGGGGAGCAGGTGCTGAGCAAGGTCTGCGCCTTCATTCAGGCGCACGACCTGGCCGGGCTGGGGCTGTCGTGGATCAATGTGAATCTGTCCCCCATGCAGTTTCTGTCCCAGCAGATTCCGGAGCGGTTTTCGGAGATTCTGGCCCGCTGGGGCGTTTCCCCCCGGCAGCTTCATCTGGAAATCACCGAGCAGTCCCTGACGGATTTTTCCCTGCTGCGCACGCAGATCAATTCCCTGCACGGCAAGGGATTTGAATTTGCGCTGGACGATTACGGCAGCGGCTATTCCAATCTGATCCGGGTTATGCAGTACCCCTTCTCGCATATCAAGATTGACATGGAAGTGGTGCAGAACTACTGCCGGGAGCAGAGCCCGCTGCTGCCCGCGCTGATCCAGGTTTTTAAGCAGATGAACTTCAGCGTGACCGCCGAGGGCATTGAAACGAAGGAAATGGCGGACGCGCTGCGGCGGATCGGCTGCGATTACTTCCAGGGGTTCTATTTTTCCCGGCCGGTGCCCATGGAGGAATTTCTGAGCATGAAGGCATGAACCTTCGGGCAGGATGGTACACCTGCCCTCCGGAACCGGAGGGCATTGGAGAAAAAAAGGAGAGGATCACAGATGCGCAGCATGAAAATCAATCAGGGATGGTTCTTCGGGCAGGGCATGGTGGACTGGGGGAAGCGGGTACAGGGGAATTACGGCTGCGACCTGGTCAATCTGCCCCATGACTATATGATTGCCGGGGATGTGTCCGCGGACGCGCCCTCCGGCGCGGCCAGCGGCTACTACAACGCGGGCGTGGCGCACTACGCGAAGGTCATCGATATTCCCGCCGAGTGGGCGGGTGAGCGCATCGCGCTCCGGCTGGACGGGGCCATGATGAACGCCACGATCGATATCAACGGAAGCGTGGCCTGCCTGCAGCACTACGGATACGCGCCCTTTGAGGCGGACATCACGCAGCTGGTCTATCCGGGAAAGAAGAACAATGTTTTCATCACCGTGAATCCCAGCATGCAGCCGAACTGCCGCTGGTATTCCGGCGCGGGGCTGTTCCGGGGGGTGGAGCTGGTCCATATGCCCGGGCTGCATGTCGCCTTCGGAGGCCTGTCCGGTTCTACGAAAAAGATCGAATATGACGCGGACGGCCGGCCCGAAACGGCCTTCCTGCAGGTGGCGGCGGAGATCCGGAACGAATATGCCGAAAACCGGCTGGCGGAGGTGACCTTTGCGCTCATCGACGATGCCAGCGGCAGGGAGGTCAAAACCAGCAGGACGCTGACCCAGGTGCAGGCGCTTTCCGCCGGAACCGCGTACATGACCCTGACGGTGGACGCGCCGCGGCTGTGGAGCGACACGGATCCGGCGCTCTACCGGCTGCAGGCCACGGTGCGGGACGCGGGATGCTACAAAACCCATATGATCCCTGCGGAAAAGCCCACCGAGGACACGGAAAGCGTGCTCTTCGGCATCCGGACCGTGGAAGCGGACGTGAAGCACGGCCTGCGGGTGAACGGGCAGAGCGTGAAGCTGCGCGGCGGCTGCCTGCATCATGACAACGGCCCCATCGGCACGGTGACGGTTTACGACGCGGAGGCCCGGAAGGTGAAGAAGCTCAAGGAGATCGGCTTCAATGCCATCCGGACCACGCACAATCCGCCCTCCGCGGCCCTGATTGAGGCCTGCGACCGGCTGGGCATGTATGTGTTTGACGAGGCCTTCGACGCCTGGGGCATGGGAAAGCAGCCCGGGGATTACAACCAGTATTTTGCCACCGACTGGGAGAAGGATCTGGCGGCCTTCATCCGCCGTGACCGCTGCCATCCCAGCGTCATTCTCTGGTCCACGGGCAACGAAATTCCGGAGCGCGCAGGCCTGAGCGACGGCTACGTGCTGGCCAGAAAACTGGCGGAAACCGTTCGCGCGCTGGATCCCAGCCGCCCGGTCTCCAACGGCATCTGCTCCTTCTGGAACGGGCTGGACGATGAGCTGCAGCAGGAGCAGATGCGCAGATGGCGGGAGAGCGCGGCGACCGGCGGCCTGCAAAACGCCGACCTGGGCGGCAAGAAGGATCTGCTGTGGGAGAAGTACACGGAAGCCTTTGCCAACGGCCTGGACGTGGTTGGCTACAACTATCTGGAGGGCAAATACGAACAGGATCACGAGATGTTCCCGGAGCGGGTGATCCTGGGAAGCGAAAACTATCCGAAGGAAATCGGCATCCACTGGCCCATGATCGAGCGTACGCCCTGGGTCATCGGCGATTTTACCTGGACAGCCTGGGACTACATCGGTGAAGCCGGCATCGGCAAGGCGTCCTTCTATGAGCCGGGGGATCCCCGGATCGGCAATCCCTGGGGCACGCCCTCCGCGTATCCCTGGCGCACGGCCAACGACGCGGATCTGGATATCACGGGCGTCATCCGTCCGCAGGGCATTTATCGCCGCATCGTCTGGGGAAGCCGGGAGACCGGCCTGTTCTCCTACGACCCGGCTGTGACCGACCGGGTGGAGACCCTTTCGAGCTGGGGCTTCCCCGGCGTGTGGGCCCACTGGAACTGGCAGGGCAGAGAGGGGCAGCCTGTGAAGATCGCGGTGTTCAGTGCCGCGGAGGAAGTGGAGCTGCTGATCAACGGCGTGAGCCAGGGGCGGAAAAAGGCCGGCGAGGCGCCGGTGCAGGAGATGCCGCTGACCTTCCTGTTCTGCGGGACGTATCAGCCCGGAACGGTGGAGGCCGTCAGCTACACGGCCGGACAGGAGATCTCCCGGGCTGTGCTGAAAACCACCGGAAAGCCGGCGGCCATCCGGCTGACCGCGGAGACGGAAGGGCTGAAGGCGGACGGAGAATCCCTGTGCTACGTGCACGCGGAGCTGGTGGACGCGCAGGGGCAGGTGGTGCCGGACGCGGACACCCTGCTCCGGGCGGAGGTTTCCGGGGCTGCCGGGCTGCTGGGCTTCGGAAGCGGCAATCCCATTACGGAGGAGAACTACACCAGAGGACAGTTCACCAGCTATCTGGGCCGGGCGCTGGCGGTGCTTCGGGCCGGCTATGAGGCGGGCGATGCGCGGCTGAAGGTGTCGGCGGAGGGCGTGGAATGCGCCGAAATCAGCCTGGCGGTTCGCTGAGACAGACGCCCGCCGGCAGAATCTGCAGGGCCCCGGCAGCAGCCGGGGCCCTGCCTGAACAACGGATCAGGAGGGAACCGATGGAAAACACAGAAAAGAGAACCATCCGGGGGCTGCCGCTGCCCGTTTCGCCTGTTTTCTTCGGCACGGCCATGGAGCCGCTCATGCGGGACGGGGACGCCGCGGCCGGGCTGCTGGACAGCGTGCTGGAGGCGGGGGTCAACGCCTTTGACTGCGCGAGGAGCTACGGTCAGGCGGAGGTCGCGCTGGGACGGTGGATCCGGGCCCGGGGCTGCCGGGACGAGGTGGCGATTCTGACCAAGTGCGGGGACATCCGCGAGGGCAGGGTGGAGGTGAACCGCGGCGTCATCCGGGAACAGATGGCTCAGAGCCTGGATCGACTGCAGACGGACTGCATTGATCTGTATCTGCTGCACCGGGACGATCCGAAGACCCCGGTGGAGGAGTTCATCGATACGCTCAATGAGGCCCGGCAGGCAGGGATGATCCGTCTGTTTGGCGTGTCCAACTGGACGCATCAGCGCATCGAGGCCGCCAACCGCTACGCCGCGGAAAAAGGGCTGTGCGGTTTTTCTCTCTCCAGTCCCAATTACGGGCTGGCCCGGCAGATGAAGGATCTGTGGGGCGGCGGCTGCGTCACCCTTTCCGGGCCGGAGAACGAGGATGCGCGGGCCTGGTACCGGGCGAACCGGATGCCGGTGATCGCCTACTCCAGCCTGGGACGCGGCTTCTTCAGCGGGCGTTTCCGGGCCGGGGACTATGAGGGCGCCCGCCGGGTGCTGGACCGCTATGCGCAGGAGGGCTATCTGTACGAGGAAAACATGGCGCGCCTGGCCAGGGTGGAGACGCTGGCGGCCCGGGAAGGGCAGAGCGTGCCGGAGATCGCCATGCGGTATGCGTTTGCCAGCGGCATGAATCTCTTTGCGGTGGTGAGCACGGCCTCCCCGGAGCGGCTGCGGATGAACCTGCGCGCCGCGGCAAGCCCGCTGAGCGGGGAGGAGGCCGCGTGGCTGGAGGGCCCGGAGCCCTGAAGACGGGCCTTCTGTCCGCTTCCGCGGCGGCCTCTGCCGGAAGCGGAAGGGAACGGAGGGCGGCCCGGGGCGCCGGGATGAAATTGACAAAGCGGAGAGCAGCGGCTATAATAAAACAAAAGCAGCCCGGAGAAGGCCGCAAAAAAAATCATATGGAGGGTATCGCCATGAAGAAATTTCTTTCTCTGATTCTGGCCCTGACGATGCTTCTGTCGCTGGTCGCCGTTTCAGCCAACGCGGAGGACATCACGCTGGATGTCATCATTGCGCAGTACGGACCCAACACGCAGGAGTGGTTCCTGGGCAAGGGAATGGACGGCTCCAACTTCGTCGAGAAGTTTGAGGCGGCCAACCCCGGCATCAAGCTGAATCTGGAGGTCGTTTCCTGGAACGATCTGTACACGGTGGTTTCCACCCGGATCAGCAACAATAACGCGCCGGACATTCTGAACATCGACGTGTTTGCGGACTATGCCAACGAAGGCCTGCTGATGCCCGTGCAGGACTATTGTCCGGAGGAGCTGTATCAGGACTTCTTCCCGTCCTTCATCGATCAGTCCGTGATCGACGGAACGGTCTGGGCCGTGCCGGATCTGGCTTCTGCCCGCGCCCTGTTCTACAACGTGGATCTGCTGCAGGAGGCCGGCGTTGAAAAGGTGCCGGAGACCTGGGCGGAGCTGGAGGACGCTTCTCAGGCGATTCTGGATGCCTTCGGCGGCGAGGTTTATCCGTGGGGCATCGACATGACCACCGACGAAGGCCAGGCGGCCTTTGCCTACTATACCTGGGGCAACAACGGCGGCTTCGTCGATGAAAACGGCGAGTGGGTGCTGAACTCCGACGCCAACGTGGAAGCGATTGAATACGCGATCGGCCTGGTCAACAAGGGCTTCACCAACCCGAATCCCGCGACCCAGACCCGCTACGATCTGCAGGATATGTTCGCGGCCGGCAAGCTGGCCATGATCATTGCTCCGAACCAGCTGCCGACCTATGTCACCGACAAGGAAGGCAACGTGAACCTGGCCACTGCCGGCCTGCCCCACAACGAGGGCGCGACCTCCAGCTCCGTGGGCGTCATGGACCGGATCATGGCCTTCAAGGATGACGCGGCGCCCGACCAGGCAGCCCGGAACGAAGCCATCGGCAAGTTCCTCACCTTCTTCTATGATCCCGAAAACTATGTGGGATGGGTTTCCATGGAAGGCTTCCTGCCCGCGGTCAACTCCGCGGTGGGCGCGCTGGTGGAAGCGGATCCGTCCTTCCAGGCCTGGCTGGATGTGCTGGGCGGCGCCAAGTTCTATCCGACCACCAAGGCCGAGTGGAACGATGTGAAGCAGGGCGTCATCGATGTTGAGCAGCAGGCGCTGACCGGCGGCAACGTGAAGGAGCTGCTGGACGCGCTTCAGGCGAAGATCGCCGGCAAGTAATCAGTCTGTACGGGAGACCGGGCTTGCCCGGTCTCCCTTTTATATGGGAGTGGAGTCATGCGCTCAGTTTTTGTCCGCCACCGATGGGAACCCTATCTGTGGATCCTGCCCAGCATCCTGCTGATGCTGGTTTTTGTCGTGTTTCCGATCGGTATCGTTTTCCGCCTGGCCTTCAGCAATATCAGCCGGGCAGGCGTCGTCGGGGAGTTCAACGGGCTGAAGAATTTTCAGGACGCGGTGTCCTCTCCCGCCTTTCCGCAGGTGATGCTGAATACGCTGATCTGGGTGGTGTCCGTGGTCGGCATCTCCACGCTGATCGGCTTCATCTGCGCGCTGGTGCTGAACCGGCCCTTCGCGGGACGGAAAATCGCCCGGTCCATCATGGTGTTTCCCTGGGCCGCCTCCCTGGTGATTCAGGCCTCCGTCTGGAACTACATCATCAAGATGGAATACGGGAATCTGAACAACATCCTGCTGAATCTGGGGTTCCTGCAGGATCCGGTCAACTGGCGCATCAGCTACCAGATTGAGTTCGTGTGGGAATGCGCCATTGGCATCATCGTCACGATTCCCTTCGTGACCTTTACGGTGCTGTCCGGACTGCAGTCCATCGACGAGGCCTATTACGAGGCGGCGACGGTGGACGGAGCGGGCTTCTGGAACAAGCTGCGGCACGTGACGATTCCGCTGGTGAAGCCGTCGCTGACGGTTTCCACGGTGCTGAACATCATCTATGTGTTCAATTCCTTCCCGATCATCTACACGATTACCAAGGGCGCGCCGGCCAACAAGACGGATACGATGGTGACCTATCTGTACATGCTGGCCTTCTATGATCAGCGCAAGGGGCCGGCGACCGCGCTGTCCGTGGTCGGGTTCCTGATCCTGTGCATCGCCTCCGGGATCTATATGATGGTCACCATGCGGAAGGAGGATTCCGGTCTATGACGCAGAAGGCTGAAAACCGGTCCCTCCGGATCCGGGTCCTGATCCTGACGCTCGCGGCGGCCGCACTGACGGCGGTTCTGTGCTCGCTGCCCTTTGTGCGCTTTTCCTCCCAGCTGTATGTCAAGCGCTCCCCCAACACCTTTGTGGGGGACGAAAAATACGCGGCGGCGAGGCAGGAGGTGGAGGCGCAGCTGGAAACCCTGCGCGCCCAGGGAATGGACGGGGCCATTGAGGAGCAGGTGATTGAGCGGGTCAACAGCAAGCAGGAAAAGACGTCCATGGTGATCTTCACGATCCGCGCCGAGAACG
>CAMNCR010000159.1 GCA_946534455.1 uncultured Clostridia bacterium
CTGGCCGAATGGCAGGAGATGGCCACGCCCCTGTACGAGGCTGCGGTTCGGGACGGAAATGATATGAACCGGCCCTTCCTGGAGCTGCGGGCTTTCCGCGCGGCCTATCTGAGCAGCATGCTGGAGAACAGTCATATTCCCGTTACGCAGGACGGGGCCATCCGGGAGCTGACGGACGCGCTGAGCGGGAAGCTGCCGGAGGCGCCGCGTCCTGCCCTGGCGCCGGGCGTGGAGCTGCGGGAATATCAGCTGCGGGGCTATGAATGGATGTACAGCCTGGACCGGATGCACATGGGCGGCATTCTGGCGGACGATATGGGGCTGGGGAAAACCGCGCAGGTGATTGCGCTGCTTCACACGGTGCGGGGCGGAGGCCGCTGCAGCCTGGTGGTGGCGCCCACCTCGCTGACCTATAACTGGCTCAGTGAGATTCACCGCTTCGCTCCGGACATGAGCGCCGCGGTGCTGTCCGGCACGAGCCAGCAGCGGGCCGGCCTGATTCAGCATATCCTGACCCATGGGGATGTGGATGTGATGATCACCAGCTATCCGCTGATTCGCAGAGATATCGACCAGATGAAGGATTATCTGTTCCGGGTGGTCATTCTGGACGAAGCGCAGAACATCAAAAACGCGGGAAGCGTGGCGGCAAACGCCGTCAAGCAGCTGCGGGCGGACACGCGATTCGCGCTGACGGGCACACCGATGGAAAACGGCGTGGGGGAGCTGTGGAGCCTGTTTGACTTCGCGCTGCCCGGATATCTGCCCGGCTATAACGCCTTTGTCCGCCGGTATCAGGACGGGGAAAACGCGGAGGATCTGCTGCGCAGAATCCGGCCCTTCCTGACGCGGAGGCTCAAAAGCGAGGTGCTCAGCGAGCTGCCGGACAAGATGGAAAGCGTGCTGACGGCGATCATGACGCCGGAGCAGGAAAAGCTTTATCAGGCGGCGCTCGCCCGCCTCCGTCCGCGAATCTGGCAGCTGATGGAGGAGCGCGGCGCGGCGCACGGACGGATGGAGGTGCTCAGCGCGCTGACGGAGCTGCGGGAAATCTGCTGCCATCCGGCGCTGGTGATGGAGGACTATCGCGGGGAAAGCGGCAAGGAGGAGCTGCTGCTGGAGATTCTGCCGGAGCTGATCGGCACCGGGCGGCGCATTCTGCTGTTCAGCCAGTTTACCCGGATGCTCAGGCTGCTTCAGGCCAGGCTGGAGGACAGCGGATACGCTACGCTGTATCTGGACGGCGACACCCCGGCGGACGAGCGGCTCGCGCTGACGGAGCGGTTTAATCAGGGCGAGGGCGAGATCTTTCTGATCAGCCTTCGGGCGGGCGGATCCGGCCTGAACCTGACGGGCGCGGATCTGGTGATTCATTACGATCCCTGGTGGAACCCCGCCACGGAGGATCAGGCGACGGACCGGGCGCATCGGATCGGACAGACCCATAAGGTGGAGGTGATTCGACTGGTGACGGCCCAGAGCATTGAGGAGCAGGTGGTGGAGCTGGGCAGACGGAAGAAGGCGCTGTTTGACCGGCTGATTACGCCCGGTGAATCGGTGCTTTCGGCGCTGAGCGAACAGGATATCCGGAGTCTGTTCAGCTGAGAAACCATTCGATTCTTGCGAAGAACAGCGGCGTGTGATACAATACAGAATACTGATGTTTCCGGGAAAGGGGGGAAGCCGAGTGGATCAGTCAACGGGTGGAAGCCGACGCGCGGCTTCCAGAGCGACCAGGCTGCGGCGCAGAAAGGGCCGGTGGAATCTGATCATTCTGGCCGTGCTGATTGCGCTGGCGGGATTGCTGGTGCTCGTGACCCCCAGAGAACCGCAGCGCAGGGCGATTTACTCCTCCGGGACGGAGAGCGGTCTGGTGAGCGGGGTGCATGAGCGGCTGAGCGCCTATGAAGGGCTGATGATCAGCGAGGTCATGGCCAGCAACGCGACCGCCGTTACGGACGAAAACGGGGATTATCCGGACTGGCTGGAAATCTGGAACCGGTCCGAAAACACGATCAATCTGGAAGGCGTGGGGCTGAGCGACGAGGGGGAAAGCATCCGCTTTCTCTTCCCCGCGGTACTGCTCGCCCCGGATGAACGGGCGGTCGTCTACTGCTCCAACACGAACCAGAGCAGGGCTGGGCAGCCCTTTCACGCCAAGTTCAAGCTCAGCAGCGTAGGGGAAACCGTTTACCTCTACGATCCCAATGCGTATCTGATTGACAGCTGCAGATTTCCGATCATGGGCAGCGACGAGAGCTGGTCCTGGACGGAGGACGGCTTCCAGGCGGTGAGCTGGTACAGCCCGGGGTTTGAAAACTCTCCCGAGGGTCATCAGCGGTACCGGGAAAGCATCATGGTGGCGGACGGCGCTCTGCTGATCAACGAGGTCATGGCGGATCCCCTGACGGGCCTGCGGGACGATGAGGATGAGCTGGTGGACTGGATTGAGCTGAAAAACACGACGAACCAGACGGTTCAGCTTTCGCAGTATGCCCTCAGCGACAACGAGGGGCGCCCGCTGAAGTGGCGCTTCCCGGAGGACGCGGTGATCCCCGCCGGCGGGTATTATATCGTCTACTGCACCGGCAAGGATCGGATGGATACCGCCCGGCCGGACATTCCGCATACGAATTTCCGCATCAGCGCGGAGCAGGAAACGCTGGTGCTCTCGGACAGCCGCGGCCGGGTGGTGGATCGGGTCATGATTGACAATCTGCCGCAGGATTGCAGCTGGGGAAGGAACGAACGCGGAGAATTCCAGGTCTTCCAGGTGGCGACGCCCTCGCTGCCCAATGATCAGGCGGGCATGAATCAGATGGACGCCTTTCTTCGGGCCATGAACCCGATGGGCGTCTACATCAGCGAGGTGCTGGCCAGCAACGACAGCGTGGTTTCCTTTGCCAATGCCGGCTTCACGGACTGGATCGAACTGTACAATGCCTCCTCCTCGACGGTGGATCTGTCCGGATGCGGGCTGAGCGACAACCAGGGCCGGGGGCGGAAATGGCAGTTCCCCTCCGGCGTAACCATCGGCCCCGGAGAATACAAGGTGATCCTGTGCGACGGGCACGCGGAGAAAAGCAACCCCGGGGAGCTGCATACCTCCTATAAAATCGGCAGACTGAAGGGGGAGATCATCACCCTGACCGATCCGACAGGCAGGGTGCTGGACAAGATGATTCTGCCAGAGATGAAGACAGACATATCCTATGGCAGAACCGTCGGCATGACGGGTCTTTTTTATTATCGGACGCCGACCCCCTTCCAGATGAACCAGGAGGGCTTTCTGGGCTTTACGGAGATGCCGGCGTTCTCCGTGGAGCCGGGCATGTATACCTCGACGGTTCATGTGGAGCTCCGCGTGCCGGAGGGCACCCAGGTCTATTACACCACGGACGGCTCCACACCGACCCTGAACTCGACCCCCTACGGAGGCGAGCGGCTGGAGCTGAATTTCACCACCGTGCTGCGCGCCAGAGCGTTTTCGGCGGCAGGGCTGGAGCCCAGCGAGGTGCTCACGGGGACCTTCTTCGTGAATGTCTATCACACGCTGCCCGTGGTGTCGGTGGTGACGGATCCGGATACCCTGTGGAACGAGGAAACGGGAATGCTGGTGTTTGGCCGGGACGGCATCAAGGAGGCCCCCGGCAAGCTGCCCTTCAAGAACACGGTGTACCGGAAGATCAAGAACCTCGGCGAGGATCAGGAATGCCATGTGGAGATGTATGCGCTCGACGGGGAAACGGTGCTGAACCAGGACGCGGGCTTCCGGCTGATGGGCGACTTCTCGCTGGACATGCCGCAGAAGAGCATGAAATTCCGCTCCAGGAGCGCTTACGGCGCAAAAACCTTCGCGGCGAAGCTCTTTGAGGATCGGCCCTATACGGAATACAGGGGCTTCGTGCTGCGCAACAGCGGAAACGACAGCATGTGGACCCGACTGCTGGACGGCTTTGAAAGCCGCCTGCTGGATTCCTACGGAGCGACGGTGATTCATCAGGCGTGGAAGCCGGTGGCGGTCTATCTCAACGGCGTCTACTGGGGGCATATGAACCTGCGGGAGCGCGTGGACCGGTATTTCGTCGCCCAGCATGAGGGGCTGCCCCTGTCGGAGGCGGACAATATGGACGTGCTGCAGGGCAGCGGAGCGGCCAAATACGGCTCCAGCAACAAGGCCTTCAAGGCCATGCTGAAGAAGATCAAGGAAGGCGATCCCGCCAGGAACCCGGAGGATCTGCAGTACATTCTGGACAATGTGGATGTGGACAATCTCTTTGAATACATGGCGCTGGAGATGTTCGTCGGAAACAGCGACATCGGTAATACCCGGTATTACCGGCTGTACGGAGAGGGTCAGAAGTGGCGCTGGATCTGGTATGACGCGGACTACGGCCTGTTCCTCTCGGCGTTCAACAGCCCGCGGAGCTATACCAAGGAAAACGGCATGGGCGACCAGAAGATCGACAACACGATTTTCCGCAAGCTGCTGAGCGTGCCGGAGTACAGGGACCGGTTCCTGCAGAAGTTCGGGGATGTGTTCCAGACCTTTACCACGGAGCATATGCTGAACGTCCTGGAGCCGCTGGTGGAGCTGATCACCCCGGAGATGGAGCTTCACTGGGCCCGCTGGGGCGAGGAAAACGACAAGATGGTGATCGAGGAGGTTCCGGTGACGGTAGACGGCGCCTATCGCTACTGGGAAAAACGGGTGGAGCGCCTGCGCAATGTGTGCCGCCTGCGGCCGACCCGGCTGTGGGAGATGACGCAGAACGTCTTCAATCTGACCAACCAGGAAATGGTCCGGTACTTCGGGGAGAAGCCGGAGATGCCGCCGGACGCGATCCCGTAAAGGATCCGGACGCGACCTACAAAAGATTCAAGGAGGTTTTCCCATGCAACCAGTTTTCGCTTCCGTCGCCAGTTCCCTTGTCAGGACGGACTCCAGCCTGAGTGATTATTTCATGTCCCAGTTTGAAAACCTGACGCCCTGGAAAATCCTGATCGGGCTGGTCATGGGCTGCATCGTCGGGCTGATCATCGCCTTTGTGTACAAGCGGTGCTATCGCGGGGTGCTCTACAGCCCCTCCTTCAGCATGACGCTGATGATGCTGACGCTGATCACCACGCCCGTGGTCATGTGCATCAAGAGCGATATCGCGCTGAGCATGGGCATGGTCGGCGCGCTGAGCATTGTGCGTTTCCGGACGGCCGTGAAGGATCCGATGGATACGGCCTACATGTTCTGGGCGCTGACGATGGGCATCCTGCTGGGCGCGGAGCTGTTTGTCCACGCGCTGGCCGTGGTACTGGGCATCAGCGCGATCCTGATGATCATGACGTTTGTGAAATTCCGCAATCCCAATGCCTATCTGCTGGTGGTGCACTATGACGACTACGCGGAGGCGGAGATCACGCAGCTGCTGCGCCGCACGGTGAAGCAGCGGAAGCTTCGCAGCAAGACGGTCACCCGGGCCGGCGCGGAAATGACCGTGGAGGTCCGCCTGGACAGCAAGCAGGATCTGGTCAGCGCGGTGCTGAACATTGAGGGCGTGCATGACGCGACGCTGGTGGCATGCCAGACGGAGGCAGGCGCCTGATTCGGGCCCGGGGCGGGCGAAAGGAGGGATGCGGATGGCCATGGAATCGCTGCCGCTGCGGCACGAGCTGAAGTTTTTCATCAATGAAATGCAGTATTTCGTGCTCTCCGATATCCTGGATCATGTGCTGCAGCGGGATCCGAACGGGGATGAATTCAACGAGTATCATATCCGGTCGCTGTATTTCGATACGGTCTACAATACCGCCCTGTTTGACAAGATGGACGGAGTGAAGAACCGGGACAAATACCGGATCCGGATCTATAACTTCAGCGATCGGGTGATCAAGCTGGAGTGCAAGACCAAGGTGGGGAGCCTGATCAGCAAGCGGAGCATCTCCATCCCCAGGCTGCTGTGCGAGCAGCTGATGGCGGGGGATCCGGCGGGACTGGAAACAACGCGCAGCGGGCTGCTCAACGATGTGTACCGGGAGATGACCATCAACCTTCTCCGTCCGGTGGTGCTGGTGGACTACGTGCGCGAGGCGTACCTGCATCCGGCGGAGGAGGTGCGCATCACCTTTGACAAGCAGCTGCGCACGGGGCTGCGCAGCACGGATCTGTTCAATCCCTATGTGCCTACCGTGCCGCCGCTGGATCATTCGGAAATGATCCTGGAGGTCAAATACAACCGCGTGCTGCCGCCCTATATCCGGGATCTTCTGTCGACCTACTGCCCGGGAGCGCTGCAGAGCGCGATCAGCAAATACACCTGGTGCCGCCGTTTTGAGGAGCTGGCGCCGGAATGAGAAAAGAGGACGGACAACCATGGAAGGCTTGATTCCCAAGTGGCACCGGGAGCTGGAGCTGTTCAGCGCGATTAAACCGCTGCTGATTCTGGAGGGGAACGTGCTGGATCAGTACCGCTACCCGGTGGAGGGCTCCATTCCGCAGGATGAGATCGTTCCGCTGAGCCGGTATCTGCATACCTGGTTCTCGGATCACGGGTATGACCAGGTGGTGTTCTACAGCAATCTGATCGGCTTTGTGAACCCTTACGCGCCGGATATGCTGGAGCGCTACGCGACGCTGACCCAGTCGGAGATCACCAGCGGAGCGATTCAGGCGGAGTTCAAGGGCAATGAGGCGACGACGGCTCCGAATGTGATCCGGCGGGCCATGTGCCAGCAGGAGGCGGCGACCGTCACGGTGCTGGAGATGGCGAGCCACTATGTGACCACGCCGGAGCGAATGGATCAGCAGGACGTGAACAGCTTCAATATCCTGCTCCAGAGCGCGCTGAGCGCCTCCTGGGTCCGCACCCCGCAGGGCAGACGCCAGAATCAGCTGGTGCTGCTGGTGAACAAGCTCAACGATCTGCCGGCCTGGTTCTATCTGAACAACCCGGTGTGCAAGATCCTGCAGCTGGAGGCGCCGGACCGGGAGGAACGCAGGCGCATGGTTTCCGGGCCCCGCTTTGCCTCCTTCTTCTCCAGCACGGTCTACCGGACCGATATGCCCTACTATGAGGCGCATCCGGATGAGCTTGAGCGGATCCGGGAGCGGTTCGTCGGGCTGACCGAGGGGCTGACCTTCACGGAGCTGGACGAGATGCGCCTGCTGTGCCGGGAGGAAGAAACCCGCATCCGGGATTTCTGCACGGTGGTGGATCTGTATAAGTACGGCATCAAGGAAAATCCCTGGAGCACGCTGAGCGTCAGCAGCCTGAAAACCGCGAAGGCCGATTTCGAAAAGCGCATCAAGGGCCAGGATACGGCCCTGGAGCGGACGCTGGACGTGGTCAAGCGCGCGGTGACCGGCATGAACGGACTGAACTCCTCCTCCACGGGCAAGCCGAAGGGCGTTCTGTTTTTTGCGGGGCCTACGGGCACGGGCAAGACGGAAACCGCCAAGGCCCTGGCGGAGAAGCTGTTCGGAGACGAAAGCGCCTG
>CAMNCR010000160.1 GCA_946534455.1 uncultured Clostridia bacterium
GTCCCTTATTGGGGCGTGGTCAGATCCTGATTGAAATACTTGATGGACAGCGCAGACAGGGTGCCGTCCTCCCGGGCTTTGGCCAGAATTTCGTTGATCGCGGCCACCAGGGTATCCGTGCCCTCACCCTTCTGAACGGGGAATACCACCGGATCGCCCGGAATGGTTTCGACAATCTGAATATTCGCGTCCGGATGCTCGCTGAGGAAGTCCTCCACGGAGCCCTTCGCGTTGATGGTCGCATCCACCCGCCCGGAAAGCACCAGCTGAATGGTGTCATACAGGCTCTCCGCATAGGTCACCTCCGCGCCGAGCTGTTCAGCCCGCTGAGCATAGGTGGAGTTCGGAGAATTCGAGGTCTTCCGGCCCGCCAGATCCGCGAAGGAATGAATGTCCGTGTTATCCTTGGACACCACCAGCACGATTTCCGTGTACACATAGGGATCGGTGAAGGCATACTTTTCCGCCCGCTCCTCGGTATAGTCCACGCCGTTGCAGGCGATGTCAAACACGCCGGAATCCACGCCCGCCAGGATGGCGCTCCATTCCGCTTCCTTATATTCAGGCGTCACGCCCAGCCCTTCCGCGATCAGCCGCCCGATTTCGATATCAAAGCCGGTCAGCTGGTCATTCTCATCATGATAGGTCCAGGGAGACCAGTTGCCTTCGGTGGCAATGATCAGCTGCCCCCGCGCCTGTATTTCGGAAAGCTTATCTCCCTCTGCCATTGCCAGGGAAGCCGACAGCAGCATCACCAGTGCCAGAACCGCCGCAAGCCATTTTTTCATACCCGTGAAATCCTCCTTACATATATTGGGAAACCTCTCACAACATAACACGAAAAAACAGACAGTTCAATCCGTTCTCTGTTCTTTGTCCGTACTCTGGATTCAGGGAATTTCCGGCGTCCAGTAGGGCTGCTGATAGATGTCGGTCAGGCAGTAATTGACCTTGCAGCGCAGATTGCCGATCGGCGTGTTGGCGATCTCCGTCTCCGTTCCGAGGACGATCGGATCCCCCAGAGTATAGCTGCTCTGATAGTTCCCCTGATAGTCATAATAGTCGCAGAGGAACTGCAGGGTATCGCCCCTGCCGACCTGAATCATCTGCTTGGCCAGCGTCTCCGTCTCCGCCGCGTCATAAACCTTCTGCGCGCCGGCGATGTAGCCGTAGGGCTGATCCTGATCAAAGCACAGCAGAAGATTGACATGCGTGCCGTTGAGCAGGGCCGGAACGTAGCCGGTGATGCGGTAGTTCTCCCCGTCCTCCTCCGTGTCCAGATAATAATAGGCCACAGGCTGACCGTCGATGGACAGCCAGGTGCCGTCGAAGCTGGCCAGCAGGTCGTTACCCTCTGTTTCAAAATCGTTGTCCTCGCCCAGCTCGATGAAGCCCTGCCCATCATCCGCGTATACGCACTTCCTCACATCGCGGATCAGGCTCCACTGATCCTGGGAAAGGGAGATGCGTCCGTTGACCCAGACCAGCTGCGTCGGATCGAAGCGGTTCTCCGCGATGTAGGCGGCTGCCTTTTCGGCGTTCATGCTTCTGCCGGCAAAAAGATCCATCAGTCCGCCGGAGGAGGAGCCCCCGCCGAAGAGGCCGCCCAGCAGATCCGTCAGCTCATCCGCGCCGCCGAGACTTCCGCCCAGGCTGCCACCCGAGGAGGAGCCCCCCAGGAGGCTGTTCATCAGCCCGGGAAGGGCGATCGTCTGGTCGCCGCCGCTGCCGCCGAAGCTTCCTCCAAAGCTGCCGCCCAGGAAGCTGCTGGCCGGCGTGCCCGCCGCGTACTGACCGCTGAGCTCCAGGCTGGCAAACTCCTGAATGCAGCGGGTATATTCCTCGTCCATGCCGATGGCCTGATAGGTGGAAACCATCTGGCTGACCTTTCCCGCGCGCTTGTAGGGGAAATAGATGCTCAGGCCGTAGGCGTTGGTGATGCCCCCGCCGGTCCGGTTATACTTGACCGCGCTCCGCAGCGCCTCCGCCAGATCCCTGCTTTCCCGGGAACCGATATTGGTGGCAAAATGAATGAGATCGATCTGATCGATCCGGGTGCTCTGAGCAAACTCCCGCGTCCTGCTGCGGGCGGTGGAAATCGTCTTGTATTCCTTGTTCTGAATCAGCTCATTGGTTTCCACGCTGAATTCCTTCAGCTCCTTGGGCACCGTAGCCTGCAGTTCAGCCAGATCCACCACGGACAGCGTGGTTCCCTGGCCGCGGCACTGCTGTGCGCAGACGTTCACGAAGTCATCGGCGATCAGCTGTCCCACCTGAATCGTGGGCATGCTGACGTTGTCGCTCAGCCGGTTCAGCCAGTTCGTATAATACCAGCCGACGCCGGGCTCCGTTTCCTCGCTGGCAATCATATAGTCCGCGTACTGGCTGAGCATGATTCCGTTTTCCACCGTCGCCATCAGGCAGGCGTCGAAGCCCACGAAATCAAACTTCACCCCGGCGTTTTTGAGCGCCGTGTTGATGCCCGCCAGCGTCATGGAGCTGCGGCCGTTCTTTTCATCGTAGCCATAGCCCGAAACCGATCCGCCGCCGTGATCCCACAGGATGAGCTCCATCCGGTTGGCCGGGAAATGCTCCGCGCCATAGCGGATGAAGCGGGTCAGGGTGTCCGGATTCGTCATGGTATCGCGGCCCATGTCCTCCTCCAGACAGTACAGCGCTCCGTCACGGATCTGATAAATCTGATTGACCGTACTGCTGACGACATTGTTCCGCCACCTCCGGCAGCCACCCGTAAAGACGATCAGATTCACCTGATCGCTGAGCTTCGCCTTGGCCATCTCCTTCAGATCCGCCGTACCCATGCCGTTCTGGCTTTCCAGATCCGTGCCGCACAGATAGACCAGAATGGTGACCGTATCCTTCTTTCCGCCCAGAATCCGGGTGAACTTTTCCCGGGCCTGGCTGGACACCGCTTCATTCAGCGCGGAGGAGGTGCCGGAGGTCTGGGAGACCGGAACGGAAGCCTGCTGGGTTCCCGTCGCCCCTCCGAAAAGGGAGGACAGCGCGCTGCCGCTCAGATCATAGGGCGTGGATTCCCCCGAGGAAAGGAAGGAACTCAGCAGGTTGCTCAGGGTGCCCGCCGAAGAGGAACCGGCCTCCGTGCCCGTGAAGGGCAGCGTGCCGGAGGTTCCCTGCTGCGTCTGGGTGGTGCCCTGCTGAGCCACCTGGGTGATGACGTTCCCCAGATCGCCGGCATCCGGCAGGCTGCCGCCGTCAAAAAGGCCGCTAAGCTTTCCGCCGCCCAGGAGCACCACCAGCGCAACGATGACCATCAGGAGCTTGCTGCTGCAGCCACCGCCCATGCCCGCGCCGCGAGAGGTGCCCCCCGGGGTCCCTCCGCCGGAAGCGGTGCCGTTCATCCGTCTGCCCCCGCCGGTCTGCGCCGGACGGCTGGCATGGGTGCCGCTTCCGCTCTGCTGCGGACGCGCGGCCGGCATGCCGGAAAAGGGAGAGCTCTGCGCGGGTCTTCCCGGCTGCGCGGAGGAACCCGCGCTCTGTGAAGGCCGGAATGGCTGTGCCGGCCGGGAATTCTGCTGCGGAACGCGTCCGGCGCTCTGCTGCGGGCGGACCGGCCGTGCGGAACCGGAAGCCCCGGACATCGGGCGTGCAGAGCCGGCAGGGCGCTGGGCCGAGGGTCCCGACATCATGGGATTCTGCGGACGCTCCTGCGGCCTCACCGGGCCCGCGTGCTCCGTATACTGTTCCTTCTTTTCGACGCCCTTTCCCTGCTGGACGACGCGCTTCTCTCTCGCTCTGGGCTTCCGTTGCTCCTCCATGTGGGATCCCTTCCTTTCCTGATTGTTGAACCGTTAATGAACCAGATCCTCCTCAGGCGGTTCCTCCTGCGCTTCCTCCTGAGACGGCATCGGCGGCAGCTCCTCCAGCGTGCGGATGCCGAAGTGGCTCAGGAACTGATCCGTGGTGCCAAAAAGCATGGGGCGGCCGATCGTATCCTTTCGGCCCACCTCCTGCACCAGTCCCTTGTTCATCAGGGACTGGAGGCTGTAATCGCATTTCACGCCCCGGATCTGCTCGATTTCCGCGCGGGTGACGGGCTGCCTGTAGGCGACCACCGCCAGGGTTTCCATCGCCGCCTGGCTCAGGCTCTGCTGCTGCACGGGCTGCAGCAGGCGCAGCACATCCTCCGAGTACAGCGGGCGGGTGGCCAGCTGCACATAGTCGCCGAATTCCTTGATCACAAATCCCCGCTGCTGAAAGTCATATTCATCCTTCAGCTCGCTCAGGGCGATGCGGACCGCAGGCACGTCCAGCTGCAGCGCTTTGGCCAGCTGCCGGACGGAAACAGCCTCCCCCGACACAAACAGGATGGCCTCGATTTTCCCTCTCACGGTGCCTTCATCCGTCTTCATCGGCATCCTTCCGCCTCCTCCGTCGCTTTCCCTCCGGAAGCTCCTCCGGCACCTCCGCCGCCGGCTTCGCGCGGCCGGCAATCAGCTGAATCCTGCCGTAGGTTCCCTGCTGCTCCGCGTGCATTCTGCCCAGCTTCAGCAGCTCGAGCACCGCCAGAAAATAGGTTACGACCTCTTCCCGGGTCGGTGCCTCCGAGAACGCCTCCTCGAAATCCATCCGCTTTTTCTTCCGCAGCCGGGTCAGCAGGTTCAGCATGCATTCCTGCACCGTATGGCTGTCCCGGTGGATGTTCCGCGCGGCGTAGCGGTTGCTCTCCGGATTTTCCTCCGCGGCGGGGCGCCGGGACAGAATCCGCATCAGCGCCTCCGTCAGCCCCTCCATCGTGAGTCCGACCAGCTCAAACTCCTGCGGCGGCAGGGGATACTCCTCCGGCAGCTTGGTAAACACCCGCCTGGCCGCGTCCTCGAAGGACTTCATCTGGTCCGCGGTTTCCCGGAACTGTTTGTATTCCTCCAGGCGGCGGATCAGCGCCTCCTCCGGATCCTCCTCGCCCTCCTCCGGTGCCGGGGGCCGCGGCAGCATGGCCCGGCTCTTGATCTCCATCAGCGTGGAGGCCATGAGGATGAAATCGCTGGCGTCATCCATATCCAGATCCGGAGCGGTCCGCACCGCCTCCAGATACTGATCCGTAATTTCGCTGACAAAGATGTCGCGAATATCGATCTGGGCCTTGCCGACCAGCGTCAGCAGCAGATCCAGCGGCCCGTCAAAATCCCTGAGTTTAATCTGCCATGCCATGCGTCGCCTCTCCGCTTCTCAGACGATCGGCGCGAACAGCCGCGCGAAAAACGAAAATGCACCGGCGTTCAGCGTGGTCAGGAAGCCGCTGAGAGCCCCGGAAACACAGATGACCAGAAATACCACGTGAATGATCTGCATCGTCTGGGGATTCAGACTCAGCCTTCCGTGAAAGACGAACTCGTCCAGAAACCGGTATCCGTCCAGCGGGGGCACCGGAATCAGGTTGAAGATTGCCAGACCCAGATTCGTCTGCGCCAGCATCAGAAACAGCCGCTGCACCCAGGCCAGCGCCGTGGACTGCATCATCAGATCATAGCCGACATAGCTGCCGCCGTAAATCGCGTTGGCGATGCCGTAATGGTACACGTCCAGCAGGGCAGCGCCCTGGCTGCTCTCGCGGACGCTGCTGAGAAATTCCGGCACCCACAGAGCCCTGCACAGCAGCGCCGCGATGCACAGGCTGAGCAGGCACAGCGCGAGATTCATGGCAATGCCGGCCAGGGAGACCAGAATATAGTCCCGCCGGTAATGCCTGAAATTGCGCGGATTCACCGGCACGGGGCGCGCCCAGCCCACGCCGAGAATCACCATGCAGATCGTGCCATAGGGATCCAGATGCTTTCTGGGATCCAGCGTCAGCCGGCCCATCCACCGGGCCGTGGGGTCTCCGCAGCGAAGCGCCGCGTATCCGTGCGCGCACTCATGCAGAATCAGGCTGAGCAGAATGACGACCGCCATGTACAGGAGCGTGATCAGCGTGCCCACCGGATCGGTGGTCAGGCCGTTGAGCAGCCTGGTAATATTGGAAAACATTGGTCCCTCTCCTTCCGAATTCGGATACCCTTGCCAGGAAGCCGGTCATGAACCCGCGGCTTCTGCCTGAATGCGCCTGAGAAACTCCGCTTCATCGATCACCTCGATGCCCAGGCTCTGCGCCTTGGTCAGCTTCGATCCCGCCGCTTCTCCCGCAACCACGAAGGCCGTCTTTTTGCTGACCGAACCGGCGGCCTTTCCGCCGTTTTCGGCCACAAGGTCCTCCGCCTGCTTGCGGCTCAGGGTGGGCAGCGTTCCCGTGATCACCACCGTCCTGCCTTCCAGCGCGCCGCCCCGGGGACGCTGAACCGGCTCCGGACGCACACCCAGGGACAGCAGGCGGTCCACCATCTTCAGGTTTTCAGGAAAGCTGAAAAACTCGGTAATATTGCCGGCCACGATCTCCCCGACATCGGGCATGGCCGTCAGCTCCTCCTGGCCTGCATCCCGAAGCGCCTCGAGGGTGCCGAAGGTTTCCGCCAGATCCCGGGCGGTCTTTCGGCCCACCGACGGAATGCCCAGGGAATACAGGAAGGCGTCCATGGCGCAGGACTTGCTCTTCTCCAGCGCGTTCAGCAGGTTCCGGGCCTTTTTCTCCTGAAACCCCTCCAGGGAGCACAGCTGCTCCATCGTCAGCGCATAGAGATCCGGCGCTTCCCGCACGCCCAGCTGATCGTAGCACTGGCCCGCGGTTTTTTCGCTCAGGCCTTCAATATCCATCGCGTCCCGGCTGGCAAAATGGCTGATTCTCGCCACTGCCTGGGGCTTGCAGGAGACGCGGTTCATGCAGAACAGGTGAGCGCCCCGCGCCACCACCGGCGCCCCGCAGGCGGGGCAGACGTCCGGCGGCACGATGGGCTTTTCTCCGGGGCCCGGCTCACCGGCCCTCCCCATGATTTCCGGAATCACATCGTTGCTTCTGCGGATCCAGACCTGGCAGCCCTCGGCAATATCCTTGCGGGAAATATCCCCCAGGTTGTTCAGCGTCGCCCGCCGGACCGTAACGCCGTAAAAGGAAACCGGCTCCACATGAGCCAGGGGGGTCAGCTTGCCCGTCCTTCCCAGCTCCCAGGTAACCCGGTTCAGCCGGGTGACATATTCCTCCGCGGGGAATTTGTAGGCCACCGCCCACCGGGGGAATTTCTCCGTGTAGCCCATCTGCTCGCGCAGGGCCGTGTCGCCGACCTTGATGACGACCCCGTCGATCAGCCAGTCCAGCGTCGGCCGCTGCTGCTCGATTTCCCGGATGCACTTTTCCAGCTCCTCCCGGCCCCTTCCGGAGCCCAGATAGGGGCTGACCTGAAATCCGTTCTCCCGCAGGAAGTTCAGCATCTCCGGCTGCGTCCGGTAGGGCGGGTTGTCGATGGTGCCGATCTGATAGAAGAACGCGTCCAGATGGCGGGAGGCCGTCACCGCGGGATCCAGGTTCCGCAAAGCGCCGGCAGCCGCGTTGCGGGCGTTCTTCAGGGGCTCCTTCGCGTGCTGATTGTATTTTTTCAGCGTGCTCAGGCGCATGATGCACTCTCCCTGCACCTCCAGCAGCCCTTTGTAGGGAATCTGCCGCGGAACGGTATGAATCGTCCTGGCCTGCGCCAGAATGCTCTCGCCCACGATTCCGTTTCCCCGGGTCGCGGCCTGGGTCAGCAGACCGTTCTCGTAGGTCAGGTTCAGCGTCAGGCCGTCAAATTTGTATTCCAGATAGTATTGCAGCTCCGTCCTGCCGGCCAGCTTCTCCGTCCGGGCAATCCAGGCATCCAGCTCCTCCAGACTCTGCACCTTGTCCATGGACCACAGCCGGGAAAGGTGCCGGTGCTCCTGAAAGCCCGGCAGGGGTTCCCCGCCCACCCGGCGGGTAGGCGACCCCTCCAGAACGGTTCCGGTTTCCGCTTCCAGCTTCTTCAGCTCATCGTACAGCTGATCCCACTGCGCGTCGGAAATCACCGGGTTATCCAGCACATAATAGGCGTAGGCGGTTTCGTTCAGACGCCGGACCAGCGCTTCCATACGACTCACTGCGTTTTCCATGTTCAGTCCTCCAGCTTGACAATCGGCGCGATGGACAGCACAAATTCCTTGGTTCCGTAGGCCGTGAAGGAGACCAGAATCCGTGCATCGGCCCCGGTGCCGCGGATTTCCCGCACCTTGCCCGCGCCGAACTTCTGGTGCAGCACGTGATCCCCCGGCTGGAACAGGCGGTTCAGCGCGTCCGGAGCCACCTCCCGCGCCTTGCTCATGGCAAAGCCCTTCGTCACCCCGGGAATGCTGTTCAGGGAAGCGCCGTTGAAGGTCAGCTTCGGCTTGCCCAGCTGGCTGACGCTCAGGCTGTTGCGGCTGGAGAAGCCGCCTCTGCCGCGCTGCCCGTAGCCGGATGTCACCGCCTGTGCGCCGAAGGCCGCCACCTTTCTCGGCGTCCATTCATCCTCCTTCAGCCGCTCCGGAATTTCCTCCAGGAAGCGGCTGGGCGGGTTGTGATTTTCCTGGTTGTACAGCATCCTGACGCTCGCGCGGGAAAGGTACAGGCGCCTGCGGGCCCGGGTGATGCCGACGTACATCAGGCGGCGTTCCTCCTCCATGCGCGCTTCGTCATCCGAACTGCGGCTGCTGGGAAAGATGCCCTCCTCCATGCCCGCGATAAAAACCGTATCGAATTCCAGGCCCTTGGCGGAGTGCAGCGTCATCAGGGTCACATAGTTCCGGTCCTCCCCGGTGCGGTCCAGCTCGCTGACCAGGGAAACGTTCTCCAGATACTCCTCCAGGGTTGGATTTTCACTCATCTGCACATATTCATGAACGGCGCCCAGCAGCTCATGAATATTCTCCACCCTGGATTTGGCCTCTTCCGTGTCCTCCCGGGCATACTGCTCCTCCAGGCCGGTCATCTGAATCAGCGCGGTCACAAAGGCCTCCGGATCCATGGTGTCCTTCATGGCGGACAGGGTCGTCATCAGATTAAAAAACTCCGTCACGCACTTCCTCGGCCTGGAGCCCAGTTCCTCCGGCAGATCCCCCATGGCGCTGTAGAGTGGCATGTCCATTGCCTGGGCATGGTTCATCAGCGTCTGCACCGTGCTGTCACCGATGGAGCGCTTGGGCACGTTAATGATTCTCCGGAGGCTGATGTCGTCCACCGGATTGACGATCACCCGCAGATAGGCCAGAATGTCCAGAATTTCCTTCCGGTCATAAAACTTCTGCCCGCCGAAGACGCGATAGGGAATGTTGGCCCGCATCAGCATTTCTTCGGGCACACGGCTCTGCGCGTTGGTCCGGTACAGAATCGCGATTTCTCCCAGGGATTCTCCGGCCTTCCGCAGACGGCGGATGTTGTCGGCAATCCAGGCGGATTCGTCCCGCTCGTCTCCCGCGCAGAAGATTTTAATCTTCTCCCCTTCCTCCTGCTCGGTCCAGAGCTTCTTGTCCTTCCGCCCCTCGTTGTGCGCGATCACCTGGTTGGCCGCGTCCAGAATGTTTCCCGTGGAGCGGTAGTTCTGCTCCAGCTTGATGACCACCGCGTCCGGATAGTCCTTTTCAAAATCCAGAATGTTGCGGATATCCGCCCCGCGCCAGCCGTAGATGCTCTGATCATCATCGCCCACCACGCACAGATTCCGCCGCTCCCGGGTCAGCAGGCGGACAAACTCATACTGCGCCAGGTTCGTATCCTGATATTCATCCACCATCACATAGTGAAACCGGTCCTGATAGGCAGAGAGCACCGGCGGATGCTCCGCGAACAGCTCCAGCGTCCGCAGCAGCAGGTCGTCAAAGTCCAGCGCGTTGAGGGACTTCAGCCGCTTTTCATACATCGTCATGATGTCGTGAATCCGGTTGGAGCGATAGTCCCTGGGGGTTTTCATGAACCACTCGTCCGGAGTCAGCAGCCTGTTTTTTGCATCCCCGATTTTGCTCTTGACTTCCCGCATGGGGATGGACTGGTCGTCAATGTTCAGCTGTTTATAGATTCCCTTCAGCACGCTCATCTGATCATCATCGTCGTAGATGACGAAGGAGGAGGTATATCCCAGCTTGTCGATATGCTGGCGCAGGATCTTCGCGCAGGTGGCGTGGAAGGTTCCGATCCACGCGTCCCGCGCCGCATCCGCGCCCACCAGCGCCTCCACCCGGCCCTTCATCTCCCGCGCTGCCTTGTTGGTAAAGGTCAGCGCCAGCACACGCCAGGCCGGTACGCCATGATCCAGCAGGTTCGCCACGCGATAGGTCAGTGCTCTGGTTTTGCCGCTCCCTGCCCCGGCCAGAATCAGCACGGGGCCGTCCAGTGTTTCAGCTGCGATGCGTTGCTCTCTGTTCAGTGCTGTCAGATTCATCTCTCTTCTCTTCCTCCGCTTCGCTCTGCTTCCCGTCCCATTCTCCATCGCCCTTCAGCCTGTTCAGCACCCGGTTGTATCCATCCGCACCGTAGCTCAGCGCGCGGTTCACCCGGGAAATAGTCGCCGTTGATGCCCCCGTCCGGTCTGCAATATGCGTGTACTTCTCTCCGTGCCGCAGGAGAAGCGCAACCTCAAGCCGCTGCGAGATGCTCCGAATCTCCGGAATCGTGCACAGGTCCTCCAGAAAGCGGTACGCATCCTCCTCGTTTTCCAGCGCAAGCAGCGCCTGCACGAGCAGATCCGTCTGGCCCGTATGCACCTTCGGCTCAAACATGATTCTTCACATCCTTACTCCTGAATAATCGAAACACGGATCAATCCATGATAGCATATTTTGAGTTCAAACACAAACCCGGCTTCATTTTTCTTGACAATCATTCCGGCTTCTTCTATACTCGCGATCGTATTCATCTGTCCGCCGCGGGGAGCCTTGTGCCCGGCGCAGCCGAGCGTTTTTTCCGGTCCTTCCGGAGGGGGCTCCGGGGGGCTTTCGGCGGACGGCATCACCGTCCGGGGAGGGATCAGCTATGGAATATCTGGAGGGTCTGTTCGGCATCAACGTTTTTAATGACAGCATCATGCGCCAGCGGCTGCCCAGGGAGACCTACCGTGTCCTGCACCGCACGATGGACGAGGGCCGCCGTCTGGATCCCCAGGTAGCCAGCGTCGTGGCCAACGCCATGAAGGACTGGGCCATCGAACGCGGCGCCACTCACTATACCCACTGGTTCCAGCCGCTCAATTCCATCACCGCGGAGAAGCACGACGCTTTTCTTTCTCCCGTTTCCGGCGGGAAAATCATTGCCGAATTCAGCGGCCAGGAGCTGATCCGGGGGGAGACGGACGCGTCCTCCTTCCCCAGCGGCGGCCTTCGCTCCACCTTCGAGGCCCGGGGCTATACCGCCTGGGATCCAACCTCCTATGCCTTCATCAAGGACCGCACCCTGTGCATTCCCACCGCCTACTGTTCCTACGGCGGAGAAGCCCTGGACAAGAAAACGCCCCTGCTCCGCTCCATGGAAGCGCTGAGCCGGCAGGCCGTGCGCATTCTGAAGCTTTTCGGCCGGACGGATGCCACCCGCGTGACCCCGACCGTGGGCCCCGAGCAGGAATACTTTCTGGTGGACAAGGAGCTGTTCGATCAGCGCAGCGACCTGATTTTTGCCGGCCGCACGCTCTTCGGCGCCCGTCCGCCCAAGGGGCAGGAGCTGGGCGATCATTTCTTCGGCACCATCAAAACCCGGGTGCAGGCCTTCATGACCGAGCTCAACGAGGAGCTCTGGAAGCTGGGCATCCTCGCCAAGACGGAGCACAATGAAGCAGCCCCGGCACAGCATGAAATGGCGCCCATCTACACCATCGTCAATGTCGCCTGCGATCATAATCAGCTGACGATGGAAATCATGAAGCGCGTTGCCCGCCGCCATGGTCTCGTCTGCCTGCTGGCGGAAAAGCCCTTTGCCGGCATCAACGGCAGCGGCAAGCACAACAACTGGTCCATGACCACCAACACCGGATACAATCTGCTGGAGCCGGGCGACAGCCCGCATGAAAGCGCGCAGTTTCTGCTCTTTCTGACAGCCGTGATCAAGGCAGTGGATGAGTATCCGGATCTGCTGCGCGCCTCCGTTGCCTCCGCCGGAAACGATCACCGTCTGGGCGGGTTCGAAGCGCCGCCGGCCATCATCAGCATCTTCCTGGGGGATGAGCTGACCGAGATTCTGGAGGCCCTCGAGGCGGGCTCTGACTATAACGGACGCGAAAAGGCGGAAATGACCATCGGAGTTCATATGCTGCCCAAGTTCCCGAAGGACGCCACCGACCGCAACCGGACCTCGCCCTTTGCCTTCACGGGCAACAAATTCGAGTTCCGCTCCGTCGGCGCCTCGGATTCCATCGCCGACGCGAACGTCGTTCTTAACACCATCGTGGCCGAGAGTCTGCGCCAGTTCGCGGATGAGCTGGAAAGCGCGGCCGATTTCCGCCAGGCCCTTCACGATCTGATCGTCCGCACCATCCGCGAGCACAAGCGTATCATCTTCAACGGCAACAACTACGCGCCGGACTGGAGCGAGGAGGCCGCGCGGCGGGGGCTGTGCAGGCTGGATACCACGGTGGATGCCCTGCCCTGCTACACCGCCGAAAAGAACATCCGTCTCTTTGAAACCCACCAGGTGTTCTCCCGCACGGAGCTGCGATCCCGCCGGGATATCGGGCTGGAGGCCTACTCCAAAATGGTCAACATCGAGGCGGAAACCATGCTCATGATGAGCCACCGGCAGATCCTTCCCGCTGTGCTTCGCTTCATCGGCAGCACCGCCGCCACCGTTCGGGATACCAGCGGCGCCGGGATGACGCTGGCCTCCGGGCAGTCGCTGCTGGCCGAGCTCTGCCGCCTCTGCGATCAGCTCAGCGCCGCCACGGATGCGCTGGAACAGGCGCTGTCCGAGAAGCCCGCCCCGCAGGATCCGCTGCTTCTGGCCGCCTACATGAAGGATACCATCCTGCCGGATATGCAGGTCCTTCGCGAGAAGGCGGATGCGCTTGAAAAGCGGGTGGACCGTTCCGTCTGGCCCTTCCCCACCTATGATTCCCTGCTGTTCAGCATCTGACGGTTCCCCACGCAAAAAGGAAGCCCGCCCGGGCTTCCTTTTTGCGTGCGTCTGCCTCACGGCAGATCGATGAATTTTTCAAATTCAGGCAGAATGCCGATTCCGTTGGGATAATGGGCGGCGAACTGCGGAATCGCGTGGGACGGGAAGCTGTTTCCCTCAATGAAGGTGGGCCCATCCGGCGTGATCGCCACATCCCAGGCGACGAACCGCATCTGCGGAATCTTTTCGGCGGCCTTCAGGCACATGTCCTTGGCCTCCTCCCAGAAGGGAACCGTGAAGCCGATGAGGCTGGTATTCGTCATGGGATGCTTGATGAAGGTGTTTCCCTGCTTGTCCGCCCCGACGGTCAGCAGCTTACCGCTGTCCAGGTCGATGCGCGCCGCCATACCGCCGCAGTCCACGTTGTCCATGACCTTTCCGTTGCCGATGCGCAGAAACGCGTATACAATGCCCTGCTGCTTATCCCCCAGCAGCGTGGCAATCCGGCAGGTATTGACCGAGGTCGGGCACAGGGAGGCCATCTTCGGATGCTGAACCACGATCTCCTCCAGGATGCCGATCTGATCCTGCCTGAGCCGCTTCAGGAAGGCCTCCGGTCCCTCCGCCCAGTCCTGCGCCGTATATTTCAGAATGCCCTGGCCGCTGGAACCCTCCAGAGGCTTGCCAATGAGGGCCGGGAAGGAACGGCAGAGATTGTACAGCGCCTCCGGGTCGGTCTTTTCGTCAATCCGAAGCCATTTGCGCGGAATCCATTCCCGGAAGGTCTCGTTGAAGGTCGCCTTGTCGTCGAAGAAATGCCAGTAGGCCTTGTCGTTCATCCGACGGACGATTTCGTTCGAAATTCCGCGGGTAATGACGGTCTTCCGCTGCTCGTCATTGAGCCTGTACATCTGGGCGATCTTATAGTCGATATACCCCGCGTTGTACCGGATGCCGCATTTCAGCATGTCCGTCAGCAGCCAGAGCCGGCCCTTCCCGGACCGCTTCTTCAGCAGCTTGGTCGTTTTCCACATGGCTTTCCAGTCCATCTTCCGAACCCGGTTCCAGAAATAACTCATTCTTGACATAAGGCGTTTCTCTCCCCCTGCCTCAGACATTGAAGCGGAACAGAACGATGTCCCCGTCCTTCATGACGTAATCCTTTCCCTCGCTGCGGATCAGGCCCTTCTCCCGGCAGGCGTTCATGCTGCCGTTGGCCACCAGCGTATCGAAGGGAACCACCTCGGCGCGGATAAAGCCCCGCTCAAAATCCGTGTGGATTTTCCCGGCCGCCTGCGGCGCCTTCGTGCCCTGGGTGATGGTCCAGGCGCGGCATTCGTCCTCGCCGGCCGTCAGGAAGGAGATCAGCCCCAGCAGCCGGTAGCAGGCTGTGATCAGCCGATCCAGGCCGCTCTGGCCGATGCCCAGCTCCTCCAGGAACTCCTCCTTTTCCTCCGCGCTCATCTGGGCAATCTCCTCCTCGATGGCCGCGGAAATCACGATCAGCTCGGCATTCTCGCTCCTGGCAATGTCGCTGACCGGCTTCAGCTCCGGAATCTCCCCGATTTCCTTTCCCAGATCGTCCTCCGCGATGTTGGCCGCGTAGATCACGGGCTTGGTGGTCAGCAGGAACCAGCCGTCCAGAATCTCCTGCTCCTCCTCGCTCACCTCGCAGGTGCGCGCGGGCTTTCCGCTTTCCAGATGCGCGTAGATCCGCTCGGCCAGATCCACCTCCGTCCCGCTGCGCTTGTCCCCTCCGCGGAAGCTGCGCAGCGCCTTTTCCTTTCTCCTGCTCACCGTATCCATATCGGCGAAGATCAGCTCCAGGTTGATGGTTTCGATATCCCGTGCAGGGTCGATGCTGCCATCCACGTGAATGATGTTTTCATTCTCGAAGCAGCGGACCACATGCACGATGGCGTCCACCTCCCGGATATGGCTCAGAAACTTGTTTCCCAGCCCCTCGCCCCGGCTCGCGCCCTTGACGAGTCCGGCGATATCCACAAATTCGATCGTCGTGGGCGTCACCTTCTTCGGATGATACATATCTGCCAGCACATCCAGCCGGTGATCAGGCACCATCACAACCCCCGTATTGGGTTCAATGGTGCAGAACGGATAGTTTTCCGCCTGTGCACCGGCTTTGGTGATCGCGTTAAACAGCGTGCTTTTCCCAACGTTTGGCAGTCCCACAACGCCCAGTTTCATTCGTTTCGCATCTCCTTTATCGCTCCGGAGCGGCAGGCTCCGTGTCTCGTTTTTCCGGTCGCTTCGCCGCGTTCCGGCTGCTGCGCCTTCCACGGCGGAAAATTCAGCTTTTCGCATTCTATCATGAATGGCATTTTTTCTCAAGATTCAGGGAACCGCGTCATGGGAAAATGTGGCCGCAATCCGCTTTTCGCTGCACCGACGGAGGATCGGGCGGCTTTCCAAAGCCGGGAAAATATGATAAAATATGATTTAATGCTGATGGGAAGGAGGGGATTGTGTGCGCAGGCTCCTGGCGCTGGTTTTCGCGTTGATCGTCCTCCTGCTGCCCCTTTTCACCGCCGCCGGGGAATCCGCGACCCCCGTGCCGATTCCGCAGCCCACGCTCTCTCCGGACGCGCCGCCTTATGACGCAGAGCATCCTGAGGATCTTTCCGCCGACCAGCTCTATGCCCTTTCCGCCATTCTCATCACGCAGGACACCGGAGAGGTCATCTTCCAGAAGGAGGCGGATGAGCTTCGCTATCCCGCCTCCACCACCAAGATTCTGACCGTGCTTCTGGCCGCCATGCTGATCGAGGATCCCTATGAAACGGTCATCGTTTCGGAAAGTGCCATGAACATCCCTTCCGATTCCTCCACCATGGGGCTTTCCGCCGGGGAGGAAATCCGCCTGATCGACGTCATGTACGGCACCATGCTGCTTTCCGGCAACGAGGGCGCCAATGTGCTGGCGGAAACGGTCTCCGGCTCCATTCCGGCCTTCGTGGATCTGATGAACCAGACCGTCCAGGCCTTCGGCTGCGACCATACTCACTTTGCCAATCCTCACGGCTATCATGACGAAAATCATTACACCACTGCCCGGGACATGGCCATCATCGCCCGGCAGGCCATGGAAAACGAGCTGTTCCGGGAAATTGCCGGCGCAACCTCCTGGTCCATTCCCCGGACCAACATGCGTCGCGCCCGCACCATCACAACCCGCTCCTCCTATCTGCTGCCCGGCTCCGAGGAAAACCCAAACAAGTATTATTACCGCTTCGCCACCGGCATCAAGACCGGATCCCATTCCATGGCCGGCTACTGCTTTGTGGGCTCCGCCGAGCGGGATGGCGTGCGCCTGATTTCTGTCGTCTTCTATACCCGGGACCGGGGCCGCTGGACGGACACCATCAAGCTCATGAACTACGGCTTCAGCCAGTACATGAATGTGACCCCGGTGGATCTGTACAACATGAATCCCATCACCATTGAAACCAGTAACTATTCCACCTCCGATACCGGCCGCGGGCGGCTCCGGCTGATCTGTCAGCCTGCCAGCGGCGCAGACGCAAGCATCATCGCAACCCGGACCGAGGTGGAGCGCATGGCTTCGCACCTGACTGATCTGATGCTCATTGAATACACCCGGGACTTTATCGCACCCATCACCGCCGGGGAGCAGATGGGCACCCTGACCTATTTCCCGGAGCTGGGAGAGCCCGTGGTGTATCAGCTGACGGCCGGGCGTTCCATCGCCCGCCGGGAGAACGCCCCCAAGACGATCGAGCAGATCATCCAGGAAACCTACAGCGATCCCAATCCCTTCCCGCCCCTTTCTCCGGAAATCGTCCTGCTCTTCCTCTCCCCCCTCCTCGCCCTCGGCGTGCTGATTCTGCTGATCCGGTTTCTCCGGAACCGGAGGCTGAAGCGCCAGGCCCGGATTCCCAAGCCCTCCAGCCGCTATCTGAAATAAGCCTTTTCCTTTACAGATCATTCCCCCTGTGGTACGATAAACACAGTATGTATTCTCTCACGATCAATACTGGGAGGTGTCTTATGAGTCAATCCATCATTGAAAAAGGTCAGGCGATTCTCGGCATCGAATTCGGTTCCACGCGCATCAAGAGCGTGCTCATCGCGCCCGATCATCAGGTGATCGCTTCCGGCGCCCATGAATGGGAAAACGAATATCTGAACGGCGTGTGGACCTATTCTGAAGCCGCCATTCTTCAGGGGCTTCAGAGCTCCTTCCACGCTCTGAAGGAGGATGTGCAGCGGCAGTATCACGTGACTCTTCGGAGCCTGGGCGCCATCGGTCTGAGCGCCATGATGCACGGCTATCTGCCCTTTGACGAGTCCATGCGCCTGCTGGTTCCCTTCCGCACCTGGCGGAACACCATGACCGGGGAAGCCGCTGCGAAGCTGACGCAGGCCTTCTCCTTCAACATGCCCCAGCGCTGGAGCCTGAGCCATCTCTATCAGGCCATCCTCAACGGGGAGGAGCATGTTCCGCAGATTCGCTTCATCACCACCCTCGCCGGCTGGGCGCACTACTGGCTCACCGGGGAAAAGGTGCTCGGCGTCGGGGATGCCAGCGGCATCATGCCCATCGACAGCGCAACCCTGAGCTATGACGGGAAGGCCATCGATACCTTTGAGGCCCTGATTGCGGACCGGCATTATCCCTGGCATCTGCGCGACATTCTTCCCCGGGCCATTCCCGCCGGTGAGTCCGCCGGCTGTCTGACCCCGGAAGGCGCTCGCCTGCTGGATCCCGAAGGGGATCTGGAGCCCGGCTGTCCCCTGTGTCCGCCGGAAGGAGACGCCGGCACCGGCATGACGGCCACCAACAGTGTCCGCGTCAGAACCGGCAACGTTTCCGCGGGCACCTCCATCTTCA
This sequence comes from uncultured Clostridia bacterium, assembly GCA_946534455.1. Taxonomy (GTDB): domain Bacteria; phylum Bacillota; class Clostridia; order Christensenellales; family Aristaeellaceae; genus Aristaeella. The sequence goes on from CAMNCR010000160.1 coordinate 17,862, forward strand.
GCATGATCGTTCTGGAAAAGCCCCTCAGCCGGGTTTATCCGGAAATTGACATCGTAACCACCCCCACCGGCAAGCCCGTCGGCATGGTTCACTGCAACAGCTGCACCTCCGATATCAACGCCTGGGTCTCCCTCCTCCGGGAGTTTGCGGATCTGATGGGGCTGAAAACCGACGCGGGCGAGGTCTACACCCGCCTGTTCCGGAAGGCGCTGGAGGGTGAGCCGGACGGCGGAGGCCTGGTCAACTTCAATTATCTGGCCGGCGAACCCGTGACCGGCGTCGCGGAGGGCCGTCCCATGTTCCTCCGCCTGCCGGATGCAAAGCTGAGCCTGGCCAACTTCATGCGCACCCAGATCTATGCCAGCATGGAAACCCTGAAGGTCGGTATGGAAATCATGAATCAGGAGCACGTGGCCATTGATCAGGTCTTCGGTCACGGCGGCCTGTTCAAGACGCCGGGCGTCGCGCAGAAGTGGCTTGCCGCGGCAATTCACGCGCCGGTCACCGTCATGGAAACCGCCGGTGAGGGCGGTGCCTGGGGCATCGCGCTGCTGGCGGATTACATGGTGCATCGCTCCGCGGAGGAAACCCTGGAGGATTATCTGGATCACCGCGTCTTCTCCGGCATGAAGCAGAGCACCCTCGCGCCGGATCCGGCCGATGAAGCCGGCATGGATCAGTACATGCGGCGCTTCACGGCCTGCCTGCCCGTCCAGCGGGCCGCGGCGGAAGGGCTTCGGAATGACTGAAAACCGTTTCCTGCCCTTTCCGCTGAAGGCGGTGGCCTTTGACCTGGATGATACCCTGCTGCACGACGATCTGACCATTTCTGACCGGACGGTGGCGCTGTGCCGTCACCTCCGGGATCAGGGGGTGCATATTCTGCCGGTCAGCGGCCGGGCGAAGATGAGCATCCGCCCCTTCGTGGATCGGTTGGACTGTGCCTCCCTCTACATCACCTGCAACGGCGCGGAGGTGTGGGATGCCGGAACGCATGTCCGGCTCCATCAGGAGACCTTTTCCACCGCTCTGGGACGGGAGGTGGCCCGGTTTGCCCGGGAGCACCGCTGCTACGCGCAGACCTATTCCGAGGATCGGTTCTTCTATTCCGAGGAATCCATCTGGGCCGATCGCTACAAGGCATCCTCCATGCTGCCCGGCACCTATGTGGGGGATCTGGAGGCCTTTATTCAGGAGCCGCGCACCAAAATCCTGCTGATGAGCGATGAGGCAACGATCCGCTCCATGCTGCTGGAGGCCCGGGAGCTGTTCGCCGGCAGGCTGTCCGTCACCTGCTCCAAGCCGGTTTATCTGGAATTCAATCCCCTGGCGGCCACCAAGGGCAATGCCCTTCGCCTGGCCGCGGAGCTTCTGCATATTTCGCTGGCCCATCTCATGGCCTTCGGGGACGGGTTGAACGATATGACGATGCTGCAGGCCGCGGGATGGCCTGTCGCTGTCTCCAACGCGACGCCCGAGCTCAAAGCCGCAGCCCGCGATATCTGCCTGTCCAACGTCGAGGATGGTGTCGCCCAGTTTCTTCTCGACCGCATAGCCGCCCGGGAGGTGGTCCTCTGATTTTCTTTTCCGATCTGCAGTCAGCCTTTCAGCTTGAATGCATCGTTCCCCCTTCGCAGGAGTCCATCGACCTGAAGGCCATGGATGTCAACCGCCCCGGCATGCAGTTCTGCGATAATTACGAGTACTTTCCCTTTGAACGGCCGCAGCTCATCGGCAAGGTGGAAATGAATTATCTGGAGCGGCAAACCTGCGAAACCCGCAGAGCCATTCTTACCAAGTATTTCAGCTTTCCCCTGCCCTTCGTGGTCGTGTGCCGGAATATGGACATTCCGCCCGAGCTGATCGAAATTGCCCGAACCCGCGGGATTGCGGTGTACCGCACCCCGGATGTCACCAGCAAGTTCGCCATCAAGCTCCTGCACTACCTCAACCGTCTGCTCGCTCCCCACGTGCTCCGGCATGGCGTGCTGCTGGATGTCTACGGACTGGGCGTGCTGCTGGCCGGTCACAGCGGGGTCGGCAAAAGCGAAGCAGCGCTGGAGCTCATCAAACGCGGTCATCAGCTGGTCGCCGATGACGTGGTGGATATCTGCCGGATTGCCGGAGACCGCCTGATCGGCTGCAGCCCGGATCCTCTCCGGTATTTCATGGAGATCCGGGGCCTGGGGCTGATCGACATCCGCGCGCTCTATGGCATCAGCGCCGTATCGGCCAGCAAGGCCATCGATCTGGTGCTGCAGCTGGAAAACTGGGATGAATCCAAGGATTATGACCGCATCGGCCTGGAGGAGAAGTTCACGCATATTCTCGATGTGCCCGTTCCGCTGCAGATCATGCCCGTTGGGCCGGGCCGCAATCTGGCTGTCATCATCGAGGTGGCAGCCCGCAATCTGAGCCTGAAGCGTATCGGCTACAATTCCGCCAGGGAATTCCTGACGCACTTCCCGGAGCTGGGCTCCGAGTCGCAGACCTGATCGCCCCCCGCTGACAGCCCGCAGCCGGGCTGCCTTCCCCAAACCGGCTCCCGGAATGGGAACTGTCCATCTCTTTGTTCATCATTGCAATCATGAAGGAGGAAATCACCATGGTACGTATCGGAGTGGATGTCGGCGGAACCGGCATCCAGGTTGGCATTGTGAATGATTCCAACCAGATTATCGCCCAGGATTCCATCGTTACCCGCCCGGACCTGCCCTTCACCGAGCAGATCCGGCAGATGGCTGAATGCATTCTCTCCCTGGTTCAGTCTAACGGTCTGCAGGAGCAGGATATTCAGCATGTGGGTGTCGGCATTCCGGGAATTGCCTCTCCGGAAGGTGTGGTCATCAAGTGCGCCAACCTGGGATGGAACCATGTGCCCTTCCGGGAGGAATTCAACCGCGTGCTGAACCGCCCGGTGTATCTGGACAACGACGCCAACGTCGCCGCACTGGCCGAAAGCATCATCGGCATCAGCGCCGGCACCTCCTCCAGCGTGTTTATCACCCTGGGCACGGGCATCGGCAGCGGCATCATTCTGAACGGAAAAATCTGGAGCGGCTTCCATGGCATCGGCGGAGAGCTCGGCCATACCATCCTGGCGCTGGACGGTCTCCCCTGCAACTGCGGCAATCACGGCTGTCTGGAGCGCTACTGCTCCGCCACCGCCATCATCCGCATGGCGCGGGAAGCCGTTGCCACGCATCCCGAGTCCACGATTCTGAGCAAGGCGGGCGGCAATCCCGATCGCATCAATGCCAGATACGTGACCGATGCTGCCCGGGAGAAGGATCCGGTAGCCATGGAGGTGTTTGCCCGCTTCATCCGGTACCTCAGCCAGGCGGTCGCCAATGTGGTCAACTTCCTGGATCCGGAAATGATCGTCCTGGGCGGCGGCGTCAGCAAGGCCGGCGCCATCCTGCTGGACGGTGTCCGGGAGGAGTACTGGAAATACGTCAATTACCGTGATCAGCCCATGCCCCCCGTTCATCTGGCCATTCTCGGGCCGGAAGCCGGCATCATCGGCGCGGCCATGCTGGGCTGAACCTTCTGAAAGAAAACGCGCTTTGGCAGCCGTCAAAGCGCGTTTTCGTTTTCTTCAAACGGAATCCATTCATGGGTTTTGAAGCAGTCAATGTAATGCCGGTAGCGCCAGTGCTCCCGCCATCCCTGCCCGGTGGCATCCCCGGTGCCGAAGGCGAGCTCGCAGTCCGGATGGCTCGCCACGAAGCGCTCGATGGAGGCTTCATCCAGCTGCTTTCGCTGCGGTGCCCAGAGCCGTTCCAGCTTCGTGCAGCCCTCCAGCCCGTCCAGGCTCGTCACCTCCGTACGAACGATGTTGAGATCCAGCAACTCCGGGCAGCCGGACAGCGGTGAGAGATCCGAAAACCGGTTCATGAAGATCTCCAGATAGCGCAGCTCGTGCAGCTCTCCCAGCGGCGTCAGATCCCTGATTTCGTTGTCCGCCAGAATCAGGAGCTCCAGCCCGGGCATGTGCTTGAGAAACGACAGCTCCACGATGTCGTTGTGTCCCAGATCCAGCGCCCGCATCTCCGGTGCGTACTGAAACACATCCAGGCTTTTTTCCGTAAAGCGCTTGGCGTCCAGATGATTCATCGTGGAGTAGGCAGTGAAGGTGCTGACCAGGCTGTGGGAGCAGGGCAGCTGTATCAGCCAGGAGAACCGGATTTCCGGATAGTCTGCCACGATGCCGGGCATGACCCTGTTGCTCAGCTCCCGATGGGAACCCACCTTCACCGTTTCCAGCTCCGGCAGCAGGTCCAGCAGCGCCCGCAGCTCCTTTTCTGAAATCTGGGTTCTGGCACCGTTCAGATCCAGCTCCCGGGTATCCGGCGAATATGCCGCCCTGCAGAAGGTCGCTTCGAAGCGAAGCACCCCTCCGGCAGGCATCGCGTCCCGCAGGGTCAGCAGCTCCTGCGGCTGAAACCGGGTACTGCCCAGATCCAGCTCCTCCGGCTGCGACTCCTGCACCCATCTGAGAACGTCCCGATATCGGTTCAGGGCTGGCAGCTGTGCCTCCCCGAGGCCCAGGCCGGTGCACATCGCCAGCAGGACGGCCAGACAGAAAGCAATCCTTTTTCTGATGTTCTTTCCCTTCTTCCCCGTTCCTTGGAAAAGAGGGCTGCCGCAGCGGGCAGCCCTCTTTTCACATATCTTGCTTACTGCTTTGCGCCACATTCCGGGCAGAATTTGGTTCCCACGGGAATCTCATGGCCGCAGGAGACGCAGAACGCGCTGACATTCTGCTTCGCGCCGCATTCCGGGCAGAACTTCGCGCCCTGAGCAATCTGCGCGCCGCAGGAAACGCAGGCCACCGTCGCGGCCGCCACCGGAGCGGCAGCGGGTGCCGCAGGTGCGGCCGCCGCAGCGGGATTGAAGCTCTGCGCAAACATCTGGCCCATGGCCGCGCCGGCGCCCATGCCGACGCCCATGCCGGCCATTCCGCCGTTGTTATTGTTCGCAGCCTCGCGCATGGCTTCCGCGGCCTGATATTTCGCATACTGGTCCAGATTGCCCAGCACACCCATGGAGGTGCGCTTGTCCATGCTCTTCTCCACCTCTTCCGGCAGAGAAATGTTCTCAATCACGAAGGAGCAGAGGGTCAGGCCCAGCGCAGCCAGCTTCGGATTGATGGCCTGCATGGCATAGTTGGACAGCTCCTCATAGTTGGCCGCCAGATCCAG
>CAMNCR010000161.1 GCA_946534455.1 uncultured Clostridia bacterium
TCTGAATATGAAAAAAATGCTGTCTCTGGTGCTCTGTCTGCTGCTGTCCCTGTCCGTCTGCGCGCCGGCCTTCGCCGTGAACGAGGACGTGGAGGGAGAGCTGGTCATCTACACCTCCATGTATAAGGAAATTGTGGACATGATGGACGAGGCGCTGAAGGCCGAGTTCCCGAACCTGGTGCCCGGCAACGACGGCAGCTTCTTCTTCCAGGCCGGCACCGGCAGCCTGATCACCAAGATCTACGGCGAAATGGGCGATCAGCGGGATCAGGCCCTGGGCTGCGATATGTTCCTGGTGGCGGAGCCCGCCTTCTCCCTGGAGCTGAAGGATTACGGCTATCTGCATCCCTTTACCGTGGAAAACGCGGACAGCCTGCTCCGCTTCCCCTATGATCCGGAGGGCTACTGGTACCCGGTGCGGGTGTGCAACATGGTGCTGGCCTACAACCCGGAGAAGGAAGAGGAGTGGAAGAGCAAGGGCGTCACGATCCCCCGCACCTTCCATGATTTCGCCTATGATCCTTCCCTGAAGGGCTACATCTCCATGGGCGATCCCATGACCAGCGGCACCACCTATGCCGCGGTCGTGTCCCTGACGGACAAATACGGCGAGGAATATCTGGACAAGCTGGCCGAAAACAAGGTCATGCGGGAATCCGGCTCCACCGCCATCGGCAAGCTGCAGAGCGGCGAATGCGCGGCCCTGATGATCCTGGAGGAATCCCTGCTGAAGGTGTTCCATGATGAGGAGGAAAAGGGCAACCCCGTCACCAATCTGAAGGTGATCTACCCCGAGGACGGCGTCATCCTGATCCCCTCCACGGTCATGATCGTGGCGGAGGAGCTCTCCAAAAACGTGAACACCGAAGCGGCGGAGGCCGTCGCCCGGTGGTTCCTGACTCCGGAAGGCCAGCAGGCCGTGCTGAAGGGCTACATGCACTCCGTGCTGAAGGACATGGCCGAGGTCCCCTATCAGTCCGTGAGCACGGATGAGCTGATTGAAAAGGACCTGGGCGTGAACTGGGAGCGGGCGTACCGCGACCGGGAGGCCATCAAGAGCCTGTGGACTGAAAAGGTCACGCAGTAACCCATTTTTCAGGATACGAAGATGCAAAAGAGCAGAACTCCCCTGATCACCAAAGCCGGCCTGGCAGCCTTCCTGCTGCTGGGCCTGGTTTTCGTGTTTTTTGGGCTTCGGGGCCAGCGCCAGCTGTCGGAGGCGAACCTGGGCTCCGAGGAAGGTTATCAGGCGATTTACGCGCTGACCGGCGATGCCTCCGCCGCGTGGGAAGCATCCCTGTCCGGGGATCTGAGCGCTCTGAGCGAGGCGGAGCGGGCGAAGGCGGACGCGGCCGTGCTGGCCCTGCTCACGGAGAGCTGGGAAAGCCGCCAGGCCGGCGCGGGCGACAGAGCGGCGCAGCTGTGCGGCGAAGGTCCCGCCGCGGCCTGGAAGCTGCTGTACGTCTCCGGCCTGATGAACGGCCCCAAGGTACCCGCCTCCCTGCGCAAAACCCTGTCCGGCCTCTCCGCCGGGGAGGCCTCCGATCTGCGGGCCCAGCTGCTCCGCTGCCTGGGGGACGCGGCGCAGCCCGTTCCCCCGGCGGCGCTGGAAGCGCTGGAGGGCCTGGAGGGCAGCGAGCGGCAGGCCATGGCGGCGCAGCTGATTCTGACCCTGACCGGCGGCATGGACGAGCCGGTTTCCGAGCATATCAAGGCGCTGAAAAAAAGCGTCCGGGATAAGGAAAGCCAGCTGACCGCCTTCGAGCTCATCGCCCGGGGCGGCCTTTCCTGGCTGTGGATGCTGATCATCAGCAACAGCCGGACGGTCATCCTGCTGGGCGTGCTGCTGGTGCTGGATGTGATCCTGCTGGCGCTGCTGATGGCGGCGGACCGGAACTGGGTGCCGAACGTCAAGTGGTTCGCCATTCTGCTGATCATCGACTTCATGCTGCTGTTCCAGGTGCTGCCGGTCTTCTACATGATCGTCCGCGGCCTGTTCCCGGAGGGAAGCTTCTCCCTGGAAACCATCCGGCGCCTGTTCAGCTATCCGCTCAATCTGGAGGCGCTGAAGAACACGCTGATCGCCGCCTTCGCCACGATGGTGCTGGGCACGCTGATCGCCTTCCCCCTGGCCTGGCTGGTGGGCCGGACCAACCTCTACGGCAAAAAATTCTTCCGCAGCCTCTTCGTCATGACCTACATGGTTCCCCCCTACGTGGGCGCCATGGCGTGGCTGCGGCTGATGAACCCCAACGTGGGCACGGTGAACCAGTGGCTGCGGCTCCTGCTGGGGCTCAGCGACGCGCCGGGGCCCCTGAACGTCTACACCCTGCCGGGCATGATCTGGGTGCTGACCACCTTCTATTATCCCTATGCCTTCATCACCATCAGCCGGGCCATGGAAAAAATGGATCCCTCCCTGGAGGAGGCAGGCCGGATCTCCGGCGCCTCCCCGCTGAAGACCATTTTCACCGTCACGCTGCCCATGATGATGCCCTCCCTCATCGCGGGGGCGCTGCTGGTTTTCATCGCCGCGGCGAGCTGCTACGGCATTCCCTCCATCATCGGCACCCCCGGCAATGTCAACACCGTCACGACGCGCATCGTGGAATATGTGTCCCTGGGCCAGCAGAGCCTGAACGACGCGGTCGGCCTGGCGCTGTTCCTGATGCTCGTGGCGCTCATCATCCTGTTCATTTCGGACGTGGTGCTGGCCCGGAAGCAGTACATCACCGTTTCCGGCAAATCCGTCCAGCCGGCGATCGTGGACCTGCGGCGCTGGCGGATTCCGCTGACCGTGATGGTCGCGCTGTTTGCCGTCGTCATGGTGCTGATCCCCTTCGCGACGATCCTGACCACCTCCTTCAAGGTGGACATCGGCAAGAGCGTGCTGGCCCCGGCCAACTTCACCACCGCCAACTGGACCTCGGTGTTTGCCCGGAGCGAGACCCTCACCTGCCTGAAGAATTCCCTGGTCTACGCCTCCGTGACGGCCACCGTGGGCCTCATCATCGCCTGCGTCATGGGCTATCTGCTGCAGCGGACCCGGATCCGGGGTCGGAGCATTCCCAATTTCCTGATCACCCTGGGCTCCGGCACGCCCTCGGTCGTCATCGCCCTGGGGCTGATCATGACCATGCGGGGCAGCTTCGGCATCAACATCTACAACACGGCCTACATCCTCATCATCGCCTACCTGATCAAGTATCTGATGATGGGCATGCGCACCGTGGTTTCCGCCATGAGCCAGATCCACGTCTCCCTGGAGGAGAGCAGCCAGATTTCCGGCGCCGGCTGGCTCCGGACCATGACCCGGATCACCGGGCCCCTGATCTTCCCCTCCATCGCCGCGGGCTGGTTCCTGATCTTCATCCCCAGCTTCTATGAGCTGAGCATGACCACCCTGCTCTATTCCAGCACCACCAAGACCATCGGCTTCCAGCTCTATGAGTACTGGACCTTCACCAGCCAGCCCATGAGCTGCGCCATGGCCTTCGGCATTCTGCTGATCGTGGTGCTGCTGAACTTTGTGCTCAACCGCCTGACCAGAGGCGAATTCTCGATCTGAAAGGACCGCTGCCCATGTCTACCGTAACGATCCGCCACGTGACCAAGTCCTTCGGAAGCAACGTGGTGCTGCAGGATTTCAACGAAACCTTCCGGGAGGGGGAATTCATCACCCTGCTGGGGCCCTCCGGCTGCGGCAAGACCACCATGCTGCGCATCATCGCGGGCTTTGAGAAGCCCACCTCCGGGGAGCTGTATATCGACGACCAGCTGGTTTCCGGCCCGAAAACCTTCGTGCCGCCGGAAAAGCGGGGCATCGGCATGGTGTTCCAGAGCTATGCCGTGTGGCCGCATATGAACGTGTTTGAAAACGTGGCGTATCCGCTGCGCATTCAGAAGCAGGACCGGAGCCGGATTCAGGAATCCGTGAGCCGGGTGCTGGAGATCGTGCACCTCAGTCAGTACGCGGAGCGGCTGCCCAGCCAGCTGTCCGGCGGACAGCAGCAGCGGGTCGCCCTGGCCCGGGCCCTGGTGGCCGCGCCCAGGCTCCTGCTGCTGGATGAGCCGCTGAGCAATCTGGACGCCAAGCTGCGGGAATCCATGCGCTTTGAGATCAAGGAAATCCAGCAGCGCACCGGCATCACCGTCGTCTACGTCACCCATGACCAGACCGAGGCCATGGCCATGAGCGACCGCATCTTCCTGATCAACCGGGGCGTCGTGCAGCAGTGCGGAACCCCACAGGAGATCTATAACCATCCCGCCAATCAGTTCGTGGCCGACTTTCTGGGCAAGGTGGACTTTTTTAAGGGAGAAGTGGAGCAGGGGCGCATCGTCTTCCCGGCCATGGACGGCCAGGCCCTTCCCTACGCGGGCGACCGCGGCGGCAAGGTGGAGGTGGCGGTCCGGCCCGAAAACTTCTTCTTTGCTCCCGACGGCCCCCTGAGCGGGGTGCTGGAAACGATGTATTATCTGGGCGATGTGACCGACTGCCGGGTGCGGGTCGGGGAAACGTCGGTGCGCGTCATCGTCGGCGGCTGGCAGCACGCGCAGCTGGCGCCCGGGCAGGCGGTCCGCCTGCAGGTCCGGGATATGATGGTCTTCCCCGATGACGGGCTCCTGGAGCAGATGCTCACCATTCAGACCTGAGGAAGGATCCATGCCGGGCCGCGGCCCGCTTCCGGAAAGGAGAAACCATGCTCACGCTCCCTCTTGCCTCCAAGATCGCCGAGCTGTTCCTGATTCTGTTTGCCACCGCCGCGCTGGTGAAAACCGGGGTGTTTCAGGCGGATTACGGCCGGGTGCTGTCCCGGATCTCGCTCTATTTTGTGACTCCCTGCGTCATCTTTCACGCCTATCAGCAGAAGCTGACGCCGGAGGTGCAGCAGGGGCTGCTGACGACCGTCGCCCTGGCGATCGGGTTCCATCTGCTCTTCTTCCTCGTTGCGGGGCTTCTCCGGCGCTTCTGGAAGGCCACGGAGGTGGAGCGGGCCTCCGTCGTCTTTACCAACGCGGGCAATCTGGTCATCCCCCTGGTTTCTCATGTGCTGGGAGCCGAGTGGGTCATCTACGTGAGCGGTTATCTGCTGGTCTTCAACGTTCTGTTCTGGACGGTGGGCCTGAGGATGTTCGCCGGCAGCGGCTCCGTCAGCCTGCGCAAGGTGCTGCTGAATCCGAACCTGCTGGCGGTCGCCGCCGGTGTAGCCGTGATGCTGCTGGGCATCTCCCTTCCTGAGCCCCTGGCGATCGCCTTCGGCGATGTGGCCGCCATGATCGGACCCCTCTCCATGATGATCACCGGCATGATCGTGGGCAGCATGAAGCTCGGGGATCTGTTCGTGAACCGCCGGGTCTTCGGGGTGCTCCTGTTCCGGATGGTGCTCTGCTCCGGCCTCGCCGTCTGCGCGGTGGCGCTCAGCGGCATCGCCGGCCGCATTCCCTCCGGCAAGGCCATCGTCATGATTCCCCTGCTTTCCGCCCTGGCGCCCTCCGCCTCCAACATCAATCAGGTGGCCATTCTCTACGATAAGGACGCGCCCTACGCCTCGGCCATCAACATCCTGACGACCCTCTCCTGCATCGCCACGATCCCGCTGTGGGTCCTGCTGTACGATGCGCTTGTCGTCTGAAACCGGTCCGTCCAAAACAGGGAGCCGCGCCCAGGCGCGGCTCCCTTCATGCTGCTTTCGTTTTCAGTTGTATTGAGCGTACAGCCAGATCTCGCCCTGATGGAAGGGGCTTCCCTCGTCCGAGGCGATATATACCTTTCCCTGTCCAAACTGCCAGACCCGGTATTCTGTGGGCGTGGAGCGGGCAGGCACAGGCTTCTCCGACTGCTCCTCCAGCCTCTCC
>CAMNCR010000162.1 GCA_946534455.1 uncultured Clostridia bacterium
CTCCTGGGCCTGGGCCTGGCGATCTGCGCGCTCTCGATGTTCGGCATCATCCTCTTCGATCAGATCGATCAGATGATGCTGCAGCAGCGGGAAATTGCCCATCAGCGGGCCAGCATCATGGTGCTGCAGATGCGGCCGCATTTTATTTATAATACCATGATGAGCATCTACTATCTCTGCAAGCAGAATCCCGATCTGGCCCAGCAGGTGACGCTGGATTTCACGACCTATCTGCGCAAGAACTTCACCGCCATCGCCAGCGAGGAGCCGATTCCCGTTTCCGAGGAGCTGGAGCACACCCGGGCCTATCTCGCCGTGGAGCAGGCGCAGTTTGAGAATCAGCTGCTCATCGAGTTCGACACGCCGCAGGTGGATTTCCGCGTGCCGCCGCTGACGCTGCAGCCCATCGTGGAAAACGCCGTGAAGCACGGCATGGATCCCGATTCCGAGCCGCTGCGCATCCGGATCCGGACCGCCGCGACGGACACAGGCTATGAAATCACCGTGGAGGATACGGGCCTTGGCTTCGGCACGCCGGATGAAAGCGAACCGCACATCGCCCTGAAGAACATCCGTCAGCGCCTGGAAATGATGTGCGGCGGCACCCTGACGATCATGCCCCGCCGGGAAGGCGGGACGGTGGTGCGGGTGACGATCCCGCGTCAGAGCCGTTTCGCCATTCCCGGGGCGTACACCCCACCTCCCGCCGGAACACGGTAAAGAAATAATTGTAGTCCGGATATCCGCACTGCCAGGCCACCTCCGCCAGGGGCAGCTCCCGCTGCTCCCGCAGCAGGGCCCTGGCTTTTTTCATGCGCAGCTCCCGGACCCGGGCGGCGAGACCCTGACCGTACAGCTTCCGGGTCAGGGCATAGAGCTGGGTTCTGCCGATGCCCAGCACCCGGGAGAGCCGCGCCGCGTCCAGATCCTCCGTGAAGTGACCGGAGATGTAGGTATCCAGCCGGACCTCCAGCAGATCCTCCTGCAGGCTCGCCAGATGCTCCAGAATCAGATAGGAGGCGACCGCGTGCAGAATGTGCGCCGCGGAGCGGACATATTCCTCCCGCATCGGCACGGCCTGCAGCAGGGCCTCCCGCAGCGCGGCCTGATCCACGCGCAGGGAGGCGCAGCGGCGCCGGATTTCCTCCCAGCCTGCCTCGTGGGTGGCATAGGGAAACACGTGGCCGAAGAGCAGGAAGCCGATCAGCAGATCGCCCCGGAACAGCGGGGCCACCGCCTCCGTGAGCCCGGCGTGGCAGCGGTAGATATGCGTGCGCCTCTTTTCCGCCGCGGTCCGGCAGGCCCGCCAGTCGCAGTCCATGCAGGCCCGGAGCCCCTCCGCGCTGCCGCGGATCAGCGCGCAGTACGGCGGAACCGCATCGGGATACGACACCAGCTCCCGCATGCTGTCGTCGAACACGGTGATCCGGATGCCGGTGATCCGGTAAAAATCCTTCAGCAGCTCCCGCAGCTTTTCCTCGTCAAAGACGGATATCATGCCCTTCCCCCCGAACCATGGTATGAACAGCTCATATTTTATCATGAGCGCGAACAAAATCAAAGTAAAGTGAACGTTTTCCCATATCTTTTGTCCCGCGCCTGCGCTACAATGGATCCAGCAACATAAGGGAGGCGGCCAGAGTGCGCGAGCTGATCCAACAGGGCTATATCGGGCATCCGGGGCAGCTGGTTACCCTTCGCCGGGTCACGGTGGCGGAGGGGAAGGCCAGGGGCACGGAGATCATTGAGGTGAAGACGGCGGGGGGCCTGGAGCTGGACATTCTGCCGGACGCCGGGCTGGATATCGGGCAGTGCCGGTACCGGGGCATCAACATGAGCTGGATGAGCAAGAACGGCGCGGACAGCCCCGCGATCATCGCCCCGGTGGAAAACGAGTTTGTGAACACCTTCCCCGGCGGGCTGCTGTACACCTGCGGGCTGCGCTCCGCGGGGCCGGCCAACCGGGACGGCGGGGAGTGGCATCCGCTGCACGGCCGGTATCATTCCCTGGCGGCGGAGCAGGTCTGCGCCGAGCGGGTGGGCGATGAAATCCTCGTCCGCGGCACGGTGCGGGAGACGGCGCTCTTCGGCCACGTGCTGGAAAACCGGCGCACGCTGCGGATTCCCGCCTTCGGCGCATCCGTCACCGTGGAGGATGAGATCACCAACCTGACCCCCGCGGATGAGGAATTCATGCAGATCTATCACTGCAACTTCGGCTATCCGCTGCTGTCCGAGGCGGCGCATCTGGTGCTGCCGGAGGAGCGGGAGACGGTCCCCCGCACGGCGTTTGCCCGGACGGGGCTGGGGCGGGAATGCGAATTCGACCGGCCCGTCCCGGGGGAGGAGGAACGGGTGTTCTTCCAGAAGATGAAGCGGGACTTCCGGGCGGAGCTCGTCAATCCGGCGCTGCGGGTGCGCATGACCCTGACCTGGAGCGGGGACACGCTGCCCATCCTGTCCCAGTGGCGCAGCATGGCCGCGGGGGATTATGTCCTGGGCCTGGAGCCCACCAACTGCTACATCATGGGGCGGCAGGCCGAGCGGGAGCACGGCACGCTGCCGGTACTCAGAGCCTTTGAAACCGAAAAGCACACGGTGACGATTTCTTTTGAGGAGGAGAAAGACAATGGCTAAGAAAATGACGTTTGCGCTGGCGTTCTGCAACCGGGGCTTCATGCCCGGGGAGCTGATCTACGGAGCCCGGGAGGACATGGTGAAGGCCGTGACCGACGCGGGGTATGACTACATCATGATGGATCAGAGCCTGACCCGCTACGGCGGCATCGAAACCCGGGACGAGGGACTGCTCTATGCCCGCTGGCTGAAGGAGCACGAGGGCCAGTATGACGGCGTGATCTTCTCCATGCCCATCTTTGCCGATGAAAACGGCGCCATCACCGCCCTGCAGGACGCGGGCGTGCCCATCCTCATGCAGGCCTATCCGGATGAAATCGGCAAAATGGACTTTGCCCACCGCCGGGACGCCTACTGCGGCAAGTTCTCCGTGACCGATGTGTTCACCCAGTACGGCGTGCCCTTCACGGTGCTCAAGCCCCACGTGGTGCATCCCCTCTCTCCGAAATTCCAGGAAAACCTCCGGGACTTCGCGGCCATCTGCCGCGTGGTGAACGGCATGAAGCGGTTCAACCTGGGCTGCATCGGGGCCCGCACCACCGCCTTCAAGACGGTGCGCTTCGATGAAATCGCGCTGCAGAAGCACGGCATCAACGTGGAATCCTTCGACCTGTCCGAGGTCTTTGACAAGATCGCCGCCATGAAGGACGATGATCCCGCCGTGGCCGCCAAGATCGAGCATCTGAAGAACTACACCGACTTTTCCCAGGTGCCGGCCATGAATCTGCTGAACCTGGGCAAGCTGGCCGTCGTCATCGATCAGTATATCGCGGAGTATCATCTGGACGCCCTGGCCCTGCGCTGCTGGAACGAGATGGAGGCCCATCTGCGCATCTGCCCCTGCGTCATCCTTTCCGAGCTGAACGACCGGGGCATCGTGGCCAGCTGCGAAATCGACATGTGCTCCGCCCTCACCATGCGGGCCATGAACCTGGCCACCGAAAAGCCCACGGCGGTGCTGGACTGGAACAACAATTACGGCGACGACGAGAACAAGGTGATCCTCTTCCACTGCGGCCCGGTGGCGCAGGGCCTCATGACCTGCAAGGGCACCGTCACCAATCACAAGATGTTTGACAAGACCGATCCCGGCTCCGGCTGGGGCTGCAACGAGGGCCGCATCAAGCCCATGCCCATCACCATCTCCAACTGCCAGACGAAGGACGGCAAAATCGTGATCTACGCCTCCGAGGCGAGGTTCACCGACGATCCCATCGAGGACGGCTACTTCGGCTGCGCCGGCGTGGCGGAAATCGACGACCTGCAGAACAAGCTGATCAGGCTGGCCCGGGGCGGCTTCAAGCATCATACCTCCATCGGCGAGGGCCATGTGAAGGA
>CAMNCR010000163.1 GCA_946534455.1 uncultured Clostridia bacterium
TAACATTTTTCTTGCCTTTCCACAGCGGTTATGGTACCATGAAAGCACCCCGGCGGAGCACTCGCCGCCGGAGTCCTTCAGCAGGCAAAAGGGGCGACCAACCATGCAGAAAAAGACGACCATCTATGATATTGCCCGGGAGGCCGGCGTCTCCACCGCCACGGTGACCCGGGTGCTGCGGCAGGATCCCCGGGTGCGCGCCGCCACCCGGGAGAAGGTGCAGCGCGTGATCGACGCGCACGCCTACACGCCCAGCGTCTCCGCCCAGAATCTGGAAAGCGGCCGCAGCCGGATCCTGGCCGTGGTGGTGCCCAGCATCGCCAACCTGTATTTCGGCCGGATTTTCGACGCCGTCTACTGGGAGGCCCAGCGCAGCGGCTGCAGCGTGCGCCTGTTCCAGACCCGGGAAAATCAGGCCATTTCTCCGGAAATCGTCATGGAGCTGATCCGCTGCCGCATGGACGGGGTGCTTTTCGCGGGCAGCATCTGGTCCACGGAGCGGAGCGATCTGAACTCCGCCCTGGAAAAGCTCGGCAAATATATGCCCGTCGCCTCCATCTGCCCTCCGGACGTGGAGCTGGACTGCATCCGGATCCAGAGCGATCTGGTAAACTGTGCCCGGCTGCCCGTGCGGCATCTGGCCACCCTGGGCCACCGCCGGATCGCCTTCATCGGCGGCTCCATGACCAGCCGGGACGCCTCCCGAAGGGGCGCCGGCTTCCTGGCCCAGCTCCGCCAGATGGATCTGCCGGACGATCCCGCCTATCATGTGGATGCCGGATATGATCTGGAAAGCGGGGAGCGCGCGGTGCTGCGCATGCTGTCCGGCCTGGAGCGGAAGCGCTGGCCCACCGCCATCGTGGCCTTCAACGACCTGGTCGCCCTGGGCGCCATGAAATCCCTGAAGAAGCTGGGGCTCTCCCTGCCCGGGGACATGGCCATCGTCGGCTGCGACAATCAGTTCTTCTGTCCCTATACCGATCCGCCTCTGACCTCCGTGGATCTGCATCCGGAGGAGCTGGCGCAGAGCGCCGTGCGGGAGCTGCTCACCGCGCGGGAAGCGGACAGCGCGCCCGCCTTCGCGCTCCTGCGGGACGCCACGCTGGTCATCCGGGAAAGCTGCGGCGCGCATCTGGGCTACCGCTCCCGGACGGAATAAGGCATTGCGTTCCGCCGGCATCGCATGATATACTGATGCCCCTATTCCGTCCTTTCCTGATGCCGGACGTTTTTTTCGGAGGATGAATTGATGCAGCATTCCGATTCCCGCAGGGACACTGACCTGCGGATCCGCAGGCTCACCTACGCGGCCCTGTTCCTGGCCATGGCCATGATCCTGCCCTTCATCGCGGGGCAGATTCCGGAAATCGGCTCCATGCTCTGTCCCATGCATATTCCCGCGCTGCTGTGCGGCTTTCTCTGCGGCTGGCCCTGGGGGCTGGCGGTGGGCTTCATCGCCCCGCCGCTGCGCTCCGTTCTCTTCGGCATGCCGGCCATGTTTCCCTCAGCCGTGGCCATGGCCTTCGAGCTGGCCACCTACGGCGCTGTCGCCGGCCTCCTCTATCGCCTGCTGCCCCGGAGGAAGGCCGTCACCGTGGGCGTGCTGATCCTGTCGATGATCGCCGGCCGGATCGTCTGGGGCATTGTGCGGCTGGTGCTGGCCGGGCTGAGCGGCTCCTCCTTCACCTGGGGCCTGTTCCTCTCCGGCGCGATCACGACCGCGCTGCCCGGCATCGTCCTGCAGATCGTGCTGATTCCCCTTCTCGTCATCAGCCTGGAGCGCGCGGGGCTGACCCTGAACCGCCGCTGAGACATGCTTTTTCCGCTCCTCTATTCAAACTGAGCTCTGTACAGACGGTAGTAGAAGCCCCTGCTCCGCATCAGCTCCTCGTGGGTCCCCTGCTCCACCACGTCCCCCTGATGCAGCACCAGGATATGATCCGCGTGCTGAATGGTGGACAGGCGATGGGCGATCACGAAGCAGGTTCTGCCGCGCATCAGCTCCCGCATGGCGTGCTGAATTTCCTTTTCCGTGGAGGTGTCCACGTTGCTGGTGGCCTCGTCCAGAATCAGCATCGGCGCGTCATACAGCATGGCCCGGGCGATGGTCAGCAGCTGCTTCTGCCCCTTGGAGATGTTGCCGCCGTCCTCGCTGATCACCGTCTGATAGCCCTGGGGAAGCCGCATGATGAAAGGATGAATATGGGCGGCCTTCGCGGCCCGCACCACCTCCTCCATCGTGGCGTTTTCCCGTCCGTAGGCGATGTTTTCAAAAATCGTTCCGCGGAACACCCAGGTATCCTGCAGCACCATGGCATAGGCGCCGCGGACGCTGCGCCGGGTGGCCTCGCGGATGTCCGTGCCGTCCACGGTGATGGCCCCGCCGTCCACGTCGTAGAAGCGCATGAGGAGATTGATGATCGTCGTTTTTCCCGCGCCGGTGGGGCCGACGATGGCGATCAGCCGGCCGGCCGGCGCCTCCATGGACAGGTCATGAATGATCGTCTTCGCCGCCTCGTATCCGAAGGAAACGTGGCTCAGCCGCACGTGGCCCTCCACGTCCCGCAGGCTCACGGCGCCCTCCCGGTCCGCCAGCTCCTCCGGCTCGTCCAGCAGGGCAAAAACGCGCTCCGACGCCGCCAGCGCCGAAAACAGCTCATTGATCACGTTGGCAATTTCATTGATGGGGCCCGAAAACTTCCGGGAATACAGCACGAAGGACGAGATGGAGCCCAGGGTGATGCTCCCGCCCATATACAGCACCGACCCCAGCAGCGCGATCAGGGAAAGGGTCAGGTTGTTGATGGCGCCCATGGTCGGCCCGATGGTCACGCCGTAGCGGTCCGCGTCATAGTAGGCCTCGGCCGCGCCGCTGTTGATGGCGTCAAACCGGTCCTCCACCTGCGCCTCGTAGGCGTAAGCCTGGATGGTCTTCTGGCCGGAGAGCATTTCCTCCACGAAGCCGTTCATCACCCCGTAGCTCCGGGAGCGCTTCACGAAGCGCGGCTGGGTGATCTTCCGCATGCGCGAGGTATAGATCACCGCCGTGGGCACGCTGAAGAGCACCACCGCCGACAGCGGCAGGGAGATGGAAAACATCATGACCACCGAGCCCAGCACCGTGACCACGCTGGTCAGAATCGCCACCACGTCCGTGGCCATGCAGGTGGAGATCACGTCGATATCATAGCTCACGCGGCTGATGATGTCGCCCGCCTGATGCCGGTCAAAGTATCCCACCGGCAGCCGCATCAGCTTGTCAAACACGTCCTGCCGCATGCGCTGCGCCGTGCGCTTGGACACCCGCATCATCAGCGCGTGAATGGATACGGTCAGCAGGGAGGACGCGAGATAGCAGATCAGCATCCGGGAAGCGAAATACCAGACCCGGTCAAAGTTCACCCGTCCCGCGCCCGCCGCCGCCTCGTTGATGGCGGAGCCGGCCAGGTTCGGGCCCCACAGGGCCAGCAGATTGGAAAGCACGCACAGCCCCGCCACCAGGGCGATCGTGTACCGGTGGGGACCGAGAAAGGCGACCATGCGCCGGAAGGCCCCGCGGGCGTCCCGGGGCTTGTGCATGATGGAATCCCGTCTGGCCATCAGTCCACCTCCCCCATCTGCGTCTCGTGGATTTCCCGGTAGGCCGGGCAGCTGCGCAGCAGCTCCTCATGGGTTCCCCGGCCGATCACCCGGCCCTCCTCCAGCACAAGGATCTGATCCAGCTGCATGATGGAGGAAACCCGCTGGGCGATGACCAGGGTCGCCTCCGGATGATAATGCTCCCGGATGGCGCCGCGCAGGGCCGCGTCCGTCCGGTAATCCAGCGCCGAGGACGCGTCGTCCAGCACCAGAATGGCCGGCTGCGCCGCCAGGGCTCTGGCCACCAGCAGCCGCTGCTTCTGGCCCCCGGAAAAGTTCGCCCCGTGAATCACCGCCAGGTGCTCATAGGCATCGTCATACGCCTCCACGAACTCGGCGGCCATGGCGTCCCTCGCCGCGGCGCGGATCCGCTCCTCCCCCGGCTCCCGGCCGAAGGAAATGTTTTCCCGGATGCTGTCGGCAAAAATCACGTCGTTCTGAAAGACCACGCCGAACCGGCTTCGCAGATCCTCCAGCGCGTAGGTCCGCACATCCCGGCCCTCCACATAGACATGGCCCTCCTGCGGATCATAGAAGCGCATCAGCAGATTGATCAGGCTCGTCTTTCCTGAGCCGGTCGCGCCGATGATGCCCAGCGACCCGCCCCGGGGAATCTCGAAATCAATCCCCTCCAGGCACTTCTGCCGGCCGCCGCCCGCGAACTCCGCGGCGCTCCCGGCCGACCCCGCCTCGCTGTCGTAGCTGAAGGACACATGGTCGAACACGATATAGCCCGCCCGGTCGGTTCCGGGCGCCTCCTCCACCGGCAGCGGCAGCAGCTGCTGCTCCCGCTCCACCACCTCCGCGATCCGCTTCGCGGAGGCGTTTGCCTTGCTCATCATCATGAAGATGCGGTTCAGGCCCATGACGCCCATCAGAATCATATTGAAGTAGGTCAGAAAGGCCAGAATCACGCCGGGCTCCGTCATCCCGTCGTTCACGCGGCGGGCGCCCAGCAGCACCACCAGGGTCAGCCCCACGTTCAGAAACAGCGTCACCACGGGCCCCGGCATGGCCATGATCAGCCCCGCCCGGATATCCCGCCGGGCGGTTTCATTGTTGGCCGCGCTGAAGCGCTCGATCTCCCGCGGCTCCCGGGACAGGGCCTTCACCACGCGAATGCCCGTGATGTTTTCCCGCATCACCCGCACGATATCGTCCATGCCCCGCTGCACCTGCTCATACAGGGGAATGCCCCTGCGGGAGATGAACACCACCAGCGCAATCATGATCGGCGCCATCACGCACAGGATGGCCGCCAGCCCCGCGTCCATGGTCAGCGTCACGGCGATGCCGCCCGTCAGCATGATCGGCGCGCGGATGCCGATGGTCTGCACGGACTGCATGAAGGACTGCACGTTGTAGCTGTCCGAGGTCATCCGGGAAATCAGCGAGGGAAGCCCCACCGCGTCAATCTGGCTGCCGGAAAAATGCAGCGCCGCGTGAAAGAGGTCCCGGCGGATTTCATAGGCGCCCTCCTTCGCCGTGCGCACGGAAAGGCGGTTGGCGTTCACGTTGGCCACCCGGCACAGCAGCGCCAGCAGGATCATGACCGAGCCCCACAGGAGCGCCGCGGCCAGATTTTTCGTCGGCACCACGTGGTCGATCAGATGCTCCATGACATAGGGAATCAGCAACTCGATGGCCGTCCCGGAGAGCTTGATCCCCATCACGCCCAGCATGCGCATCTTGTACTTCCTCAGGTATTTCCATAAAAATCGCATTTCTCCGGAAACCTCGCCCTTCACAATTCCCTGAAATACTATCCTGAAATATGCTTTTTTTCAAGCAACGCGGGATAAAAATATAGAAAATCCAGATCCCCCCGTCCGCTCCGGCCCTCCGCCGTTTTTTGACAGCCCCGGCCTTTTCGCCTATACTGGAATCAGCCGGCAGGGCCCGGACGGCCGCGGAGGCAGGTGGAAAGCGCTTCCCCGCGGCGGGGGTCCGTCGTCCGGAAATCCGCAGAAAGGAGGCAGGAGCTCATGCGTCACCGCAGCCGGAAACCGGCGCCCGCCCACCTCGCCAACGAGCCGCCCCGGCGGTCCGTGCTTGAGGAGATCGGCAATGCCGTGGTGCACGGCGTCGGCGCGCTGCTGAGCATCGTCGGCACGGTGCTTCTGCTCCTGCGCTCGGAGCCCGGGGCGGAGCTTCTTTCCGCCATCGTATACGGCTTCTGCCTGCTGATGCTCTTCCTCATGAGCTGCCTGTACCACGCCTTTCGCTGGGGCTCCCGGGTCAAGCGCCTCTGGCGCAGGTTTGACTATCTGTCCATCTATCTGCTCATCGGCGGCACCTTCACCCCCTTCTGGCTGGTTTACTGGGGCAACGCCCCGGGCACGCTGCTGTGCATCCTGCAGTGGGTCATCATCCTGACCGGCATCACCCTGATCTCCGTGTTCGGGCCGGGGCGCGCCAAAGCCGTTCACATGACGCTGTACATCGTGCTGGGCTGGAGCGCGCTCATCTTTCTGCCCGGCATGGCCCGGGAAAACCTGCCCCTGCTGATCTGCACGCTCTCCGGCGGCGTCATCTATACGCTGGGCATCATCCCCTTCGCCCGCAAGGCCCGTGGCGCTCATTTCATCTGGCATTTCTTCGTCTTCTTCGGCGCCCTGGCGCACTGGATCGGCATCTATTTCTTCCTCTATGCCTGAGCATGAAAACGGGGTGGGCCGTCGCCCACCCCGCTGCTTTTGCCGTGTCTCAGTCCAGATAGCCTTCCCGGGCCTGAATGCCGAAGCGCTTTTCCAGCTGATGCATCTGTTCATCCGTGATCGTGTTCTTCAGCGGCAGATGCGCGATCTTCATATAGATCTCCGCCGCCTTCTCCGCCGTTTCAATCAGGCCGAAGGTCTCGTCCAGATCCTTGCCGGCGCCGTAGATGCCGTGCTGGCTCCAGACCACCAGGCGCGCCGTCAGCATCTTCTCCGCCGTGGCCTCGCCGATCTCGTTCGTGCCGCAGAGCATCCAGGGCAGCACATTGACCCCCTCCGGGAACACCACGATGCACTCCGTGCACATCTGCCAGAGCGTCCGGGTGAAGGCCTTCTCGTCCAGGTCATGCACATAGGTCATGGCCAGCAGGTTCGCCGGATGGCAGTGCATCACCACGCGGTTGTCGGGGTTCACCTTCAGCCGGGCCACATGGCTCATCATATGGGCCGGAAACTCGCTGGTAAACTGACCGCCGTCGGCAAAGCCCCACAGAAGGTCCGCCTGCTGTCCCTGCTCCCGGATGCGGACCAGGCCCAGGTTCACCTCCGGCGCGTACTGCACGTTCTTGAAATACTTGCCCGTGCCGGTGACCAGGAAGAATTTCCCCTCCAGCTCCGGCGCCGTGAAGCCCGTGGGGATCGTCCGCAGGGGCCTGCCGGCGTCCACATAGTCCGCCACCAGATTCTCGTCCAGCATCAGGGAGATGTTGCCGCCGTTCCGCTCGTCCCAGCCGTGGTCATACATGTTGGTCGCCGTGCGAATCATTTCCACCATAAAGGGTGCTTCCAGAATATTTTTCATTTTGCCGATCTCCCCTCTTATCTCGTAATCACGTCTACAGGCACATTAAAGATCTTGGCGACCTTCAGAATGGTATTGATGTGGCGTCCCACCGCCGCGGCCATATGATGGGTCGGGCCGGCCTCGCTCCAGCGGTTGCAGAAGTCCCGCGCGCCGCAGGTGAAGCGCATGCGCATGTTGGTATCGCCGAACATGAAGATGGGGCCCTCCTCGTTGATGCCCTCGGCCACCACGAACTTGAAGTGGCCGTCCTTATCCTGGGTAATGCCCAGGAAGGTGATGGGCTGGCTGGTGGGCGGATAGAACTGGGTCAGGTAGCCGCCGCCGGTCTTGCCGTGGAACACGGGCACGATCTTCATGGTGGGCTTGCGGGCCTGGCTGATGTCCGCGTCGCCGGAGCCGGAATGGCCGATGATGCAGATGTCCTCATCAAAGTCGATGGAGTACATCTCGCTGAGCTGGCCCGTGCCCGCGATCGTCTTCAGAATGCCCATGGCCATGGCGACCTTGATGTCCCCCTCCACCGCGCAGGCGGTTCCCTGCTTGATCAGCATGGAGAAGGCCGGGATCAGCATGGAATCCAGCTTGCCCGCGATGCCCTGGGCGAAGCCGTCGTAATGGGAGGCCACGAAGCCCAGCTGCTCATCCCTGCACCACTGCTCGAAGGCCACCACATACCGGGCCATGTCCCAGACGGTTTCCACCGTCGCGCCCCCCTCGATCTCGAAGGTGTCCAGGATCTCCTGGGCCTTGGCGCGGATGGCGGCCTCATCGGTGATGTTGTCGGCGATGGCCCACATCTTTTCCCAGTCAAACTGCTTGGTGTACAGCCCCATGCGGTGATACAGGTTGGTCTCGTCGATGTACAGATCCATCATGCCGGGATAGGGCCGGCCGATCTGCGCGATATTGGTATAGCGGAAGCGGCGGCGCACCTGGGCCGCGCGGCACCAGTCCCGGATCTCCCGCTCCACCTCGGGGTCTCCGCCCTCCACGACGCCGGTGATCACGGCATGGCGCTTCCCCGCTCTTTCCAGATCCGCCACCATTTCGCCCACCGCGCCGCAGGCATAGAGCGTGCCCAGCCAGGTGGGGGTATCGGTATTCGCGTAGTCCGGCGCGCGCATCTTCTGCACGTTCACCAGCACCACCGGCACATCCAGATCCCGCACCGCGGGCAGCATGTTGTAGGAGGTGGCATAGGTCAGCAGCTGCAGGATCACCAGATCCACGTCCGCTGCGCGGAATTTGTCCCCGGCCTCCATGGCCTTTTCCTTGGTGGTCACGATGCCGCCGTCGACCAGCTCCACGGAATCCGGGATCTGCTTTTTGAACGCCTCATACTGCCCCTCAAACTCCGGCACCAGGCTCGGAAACTGCGGCAGATACGCGCCCAGCGCGATGGCAAAGACGCCGACCTTTGCTTTGGTTTCAATCAACATGTTGCTTCCTCCTTCGCTGCTTTCATCTGAATGCTCAGATTGCCAATGGCTGTCGCCTCAATCGGCAGGGCGACGACCTGTTTGCCCGTAGCCTCCTCCGTCAGCCGGTTCAGGAAGCCGTTCCGGGCGCCCCCGCCGACGATGTACAGCCGTGAATAGCTTTCCCCCGTGTTCCGCTCGATCTCCCCGATCGCCTGCCGGTAGCTCCGGGCCAGGGAGCGGTAGGCGCACCGGAAGTAGTCCGCCTCGCGCTCCGGCGGCTGCGGCAGGCGCGCGTCGAAGGCCGCCTTCATGCTCTCCGGAGCCAGGAAGATCGGATCGTTCGCGTCCACCAGGGGATCAAAAGCACTGCTTTCCGCCTCCGCGGTGATGTCCCCCCAGGGCTTCTCCGGGCACAGCTCCGCCCGCAGGCGGTTCACCAGCCACATCCCCATGATGTTTTTCTGGTAGCGGTTGTATCCCACGCCGCCCTCGTTGGAGTAGTTGGCCTCCCGGCTGGCCTCGTCCGTCAGCGGTCGGGGCGTGCGCACCCCCAGCAGGGACCAGGTGCCGGAGGAAATGTACAGATCTCCGCCCGTCATGGGCTGGCCTGCCCGCTCCATTTCCGCCGCGATGCCCTCCACGGCGCTGCCGGTATCATGGGTGGCGCACAGCAGGACCCGGATCCCCCTGTAGGTCCCGATTTCCGTGCCGGGCTGCTGCAGCGGATGGAAGAGCCCCTCCGGCAGACCCAGCGCGCGGATGATTTCCGGATCAAAGGCCCCGGTTTCCGCGCTCACCATGCCGCCCGTTGTGGCGTTGGTATACTCATGAGCCTTCGCGCCGCACAGCCGGTACATCAGGTATTCCGGCATCATGAGGAAATCCGTCACGCCCTCCAGCCGGCCCGCCAGCTGATCCGCCGCGAGCTGATACACGGTGTTGAAGGGCTGGAACTGAATGCCCGTCCGCCGGTACAGCTCCGCAAAGGGCATTTTTTCATGCACCCGCGGAATGACCTCCTCCGTCCGGCTGTCCCGGTAGGCGTAGCAGGGCAGCACCGGCTCCCCGCCCCGGAGCAGCACATAGTCCACGCCCCAGGTATCCACGGACAGGCTTTCGATCGCCGGGTAGGCCGCCAGCGCCGCGTCAATGCCCGCGCGGACATGCCCCTCCAGCGCGGCCAGATCCCAGGTCAGATGACCCGCCTGCTCCACCACGCCGTTGGGAAAGCGATAGACCTCCTCCGTCCGCAGCCTTCCCTGCTCCATCCATCCCACGATATGCCGCCCGCTGGACGCGCCGATATCGATCGCCAGGTATCGCTTCATGCGTGCCTCCTTTGTGTGCTGCCCGCGCCAGGACGCGGGCCCTCCGACCCGGCACAGCCGCCCGGAGGATCTCTCAGAAATTGCCATCCCCATCATAGCACAGATTCTCTGATTTTTCTATCCGGAGAGCAGAATTCTCCGCGCTCGTTTATAACAGCCCTTGCGCGGTGCTCACGCAAATCAAAGCCGGCTCGAGCACTGCCGCATTTGGCCGCCGTGCGGTACAGGCGCCCTTTTTCCCTCTTGCGGAGCTTCGCGCGAATGGGTATAATGAAGGCAAATCTTCAGAAAGAAGGCTACGAAACGATGAGACAGATTCTGGTTGAGACCTCCGCCCGCCATGTGCATGTGACCCAGAAGGATCTGGAAACCCTGTTTGGCGCCGGCTATGAGCTCCATGTCAAGAAAATGCTTTCCCAGCCCGGCCAGTTTGCCAGCGAAGAGCGGGTGGACGTGGTCGGCCCCAAGAACACCCTGAAGAAGGTCAGCATCCTCGGGCCGGTTCGCAAGGCGACCCAGGTGGAGCTGTCCCTGACGGACGCCCGTTCCATCGGCGTCACCGCCCCCATCCGTGAATCCGGAGACATCGCCGGCTCCGGCGCCTGCACGCTGGTCGGCCCTGCGGGCCAGGTCACCGTGGACGAGGGCGTCATCGCCGCGAAGCGTCACATTCATATGACCCCCGCCGATGCCGAGGAGTTCGGCGTCCAGGATAAGGACATCGTTTCCGTGAAGGTCAACACGGAAGGCCGCGCCCTGACCTTTGACGACGTGGTGGTCCGCGTCAGCGATCAGTTTGCCCTGGCGATGCACATCGATACCGACGAGAGCAACGCCGCCTGCGCCGTCCCCGGCACCATGGGCGACCTGATCAAATAAAACCCATTCGTCTTTCTTCGCCCCGGCGTTGCCTGTTGACAGCGCCGGGGCGTTCCTGTACAATAACAGTGTTTCCTTATCACGAGTGACCGAGGGACGGGCCCGATGACGTCACGGCAACCGGCGGAAGCAAGGTGCCAATTCCCTCAGCGTGCGCGCAGCTGATACGCCGCTGACAGATAAGGTCGATCTGTTTTCATGACCGTCTGGCTTGCGCGCAGCCAGGCTTTTTGTTTTCCAAGGAGGTTCATCATGCGTAAACTGTTTACTTCAGAATCCGTGACCGAGGGGCATCCCGATAAGCTGTGCGACCAGATCAGCGACGCGGTGCTGGACGCCATCCTCGCCCGGGATCCTGCCGCCCGCGTCGCCTGCGAAACCTGCGCCGCCCCGGGCATGGTGCTGGTCATGGGAGAAATTACCACCACCGCGCAGGTGGATATTCCCACCGTCGTGCGGCAGACCATTCTCGACGTGGGCTATGACAGCAGCGAAAAGTTTTTCGACGGCAACACCTGCGCCGTGCTGACCAATCTGCACGGTCAGAGCCCGGATATCGCCCAGGGCGTCAATGACGCGCTGGAAACCCGCGCCTCCGAGAGCGCGGATACCGGCGCGGGCGATCAGGGTATGATGTTCGGCTATGCCTGCAACGAGACCCCCGAAAAAATGCCCCTGCCCATCGCGCTGAGCCATCGTCTGGCCCTGCGGCTCACCGAGGTCCGCAAGAACGGCACGCTGCCCTGGCTCCGTCCGGACGGCAAGACCCAGGTCACCGTCCAGTATGAGGACAACCGCCCCGTCGCCGTGGACACGGTGCTCATTTCCACCCAGCACGCCCCGGAGGTATCCCAGGAGGAGATTCATGACGCGCTCCTGGAGCACGTCATCCGTCCCGTGCTGCCGGAGGCGCTGCTGACGCCGGAAACCCGGTTCCTGACCAACCCCACCGGCCGCTTTGTCATCGGCGGCCCCGCGGGGGATACGGGCCTGACCGGCCGAAAAATCATCGTGGATACCTACGGCGGATACGCGCCCCATGGCGGCGGCGCCTTCTCCGGCAAGGATCCCACCAAGGTGGACCGCAGCGCCGCCTATGCCGCGCGGCATGCCGCCCGCAACGTCGTCGCCGCCGGCCTGGCCGACCGCTGCCAGATTCAGCTGGCCTATGCCATCGGCGTCGCCCACCCGGTCAGCATCCTGGTGGATACCTTCGGCACCGGCCGCGTGCCGGACGATGTGCTGGCGGACGCCGTCAGCCAGGTGTTCGACTTCCGTCCCGCCGCCATCATCAGCCGGCTGCAGCTGCGCCGCCCCATCTACCGCCAGACCGCGGCCTACGGCCATTTCGGCCGCCCCGATCTGGATCTCCCCTGGGAGCGGGAGGATGCCGTCGAGGCCCTTCGCGCCAGGGTTCAGCGCTGATCTCCCTCAGCAGCAAATCGCCCGAACCGGATGCTCCCGGTTCGGGCTTTCTGTTTCCGTCCGTTATTCCCGGACCGCCTCGGCGATCCCGCACAGCGCCAGCACCTGCTCCATGTCCTTCACCGGCACGATCTCCAGCTGGTCCAGCACCTCCTTCGCCACGTCCTGCAGATCCTCCTCGTTGTCCACGGGGA
>CAMNCR010000164.1 GCA_946534455.1 uncultured Clostridia bacterium
GGCAGCGTGTCCAGGGTGTTCAGGGTGATGAAATGGTTCAGCGCATAGCGCTGCATCAGCGGCATCATGATATCCACCGCCGAGCCGCACAGCCCGCAGAAAATCATCCACAGCAGGGTGCGCCGGTAGGGCCGCACGTAGGGCAGAATCCGCGGAATGCCGAAGAAGGGCAGGGAAACCGCGTAATCATTCTGTTTCGTTTCCATGTTATGCGCTCACCTCGCCAGACATAGACTGAATCTGAAGAATCTCCCGGTAGGTGCCCGGCTGCCGGCTCAGCTCCTCCGGCGTGCCCAGCTGCGCCACCTGCCCGTGCTCCAGCACCAGCACCTGATCCGCCTTGCTGAGGGTGGTGATGCGGTGGCTGATGAGGATGATGGTCGCGCTGCCGAAGCGCTTTTCCAGCGCCTTGCGGATGCGGGCGTCGGTTTCCGTGTCCACGGCGGACAGGGAATCGTCGAAGATCATGATGGGCGTCTCCTGGGTCAGCATCCGGGCAATGGCCGCCCGCTGCTTCTGCCCGCCGGAGAGGGTCACCCCGCGCTCGCCCACGAAGGTGTCGTAGCCCCGGGTGAAGCCGTCAATGGTTTCCTCCAGGCACGCGGTCCGGGATGCCTCCCGCAGGGCCTCCTCGGACAGGCCCTCCCGGGTGATGCTCAGGTTCTCCCGCAGGGTGCGGGAAAAGAGATAGGGCTCCTGCAGCACGATGCCGATCTGGCTCCGCAGATGGCTCAGGCGGATGCGGCGGATGTCCGTGCCGCCGACGGAGATGGTGCCCCCGTCCTCCGGCAGATCGTACAGCCGGTCCAGCAGATACATGAGGGTGCTCTTGCCGCTGCCCGTGCCGCCCAGAATGCCCAGGGTCGTGCCCGCGGGAATGGTCAGGGAAACGTCCTTCAGGGTTTCCGCGGAGCCCTCGTAGGTGAAGGTCACGTGGTCGAAGCGGATGTCCCCCGTCATCGGGGCGTCCACGGCGCCGGGCGCGTCCTGCTCCTCCTCCGCGGCCATGATATAGCCCACGCGGTCCATGCCCACGCCGGCCTTGCTCATGTCGCTGATCATCCGGCCCAGCTGCCTCACCGGCCACACCAGCATCCCGTTGTAGCTCAGGAAGGCGATGTAGGCGCCGCTGGTCATCTCGCCCCGCAGGCACATCAGCACGCCGAAAACCACCACCAGCATGATCTGGAGGCCGCTGAGGATATCGCTCGTGGACCAGAACAGGCTCATCAGCCGGCCCAGCCGCACCCACAGCGAGGTGTACATCCGGTTCTGCGCCTCGAAGCGGTCCCGCTCGTACCGTTCCCGGCCGAAGGCCCGCACGACCCGCACGCCGGTCAGGTTCTCCTGGGCCATGGCGGAAAGCTTGCCCTCGTTTTCATCGCAGGCCTGGAAGCCCGCCCGGAATTTGTGGTGGAAGAAAATGGAATACCAGACGATGATCGGCAGGGGAATCATCGCGATCAGGGTCAGGCGCCAGTTCATGCTCACCATGAAGGTCACGCTCATCACCAGCAGGATCAGAATGCGGATCAGGTTCGTCATCTGCTCCGAGATGAAGTTCCGGGTCGTCTCGATGTCGCTGGTGCAGCGCTGAATGATGTCCCCCGTGTGGTTCTTCATGTGCCAGGAGAAGGGGAGCCGCTCAATGTGCGCGTACAGGGTGTCCCGCATGGTCTTGACCAGCGTTTCGCTGCCCCGGGCGTTGAACACCCGGAAGCCGTACAGCGCCAGCACCTTCACCACCGCCACCGCCATCACCGCCAGCGCCATGATCCACAGCCGCTGCGCCAGGGCCTCCGTGCCGCCCGCCGCCTCCAGCAGGCTCCGCACCAGCGGGGAAAGGTTCTCCGTCCCCGCCCGGCCCACGACGTTGTCCACCGTCACGCGGATGATCTGCGGCGTGATCATGTCCGCCAGGGCGGACAGGGCCGCGCACACCATGCACAGCAGGAAAAAGCCCTTGCTGCCCTGCAGGAAGCGCCAGAGCAGCCGGCCCCTGGAAATGTCTGTCTTTTCCGGCGCGGTCGCCGGCCTGGTCTCACTCATGGGTCTCCTCCGTCATCCTTTGATGTCTCTTTCCGGTGCTTGTGTTTCTCCCCGCCGGCAGGGTATAATGCTCAGCAGGAGGTGGAAGCATGTTCCTTTCCATTGCGGAAATGGTCTGTCCCGTCATCCTCATGTTCCTGCTGGGCTGGGTCTGCCACCGCCGGCAGATCTTCTCCTTCGAGGGGCTGGGGGGCATCAAGTCCCTGGTCAGCCGGATGCTGCTGCCGGTGGTGCTCTTCAATGCCTTCTTCTCCGCGGAATATTCCGGGAAAATCGCCCTGACCTTCGGCGTGGTCTATCTTTCCTGCGCCCTGGGGCTGGCGGCCGGCTTTCTTCTGCGCCGCCTGGTCCGGCCCTACGGCCGCTTTCTGCCCTTCCTGACCACCAACTTTGAGGGCGGCATGATGGGCTACGCGCTCTTCGGCCTCCTCTATCCCGGCCAGACCGGCGTCTTCGCCATGGCGGACATCGGCCAGACCCTGGCCGCCTTCACCTTCTTCATGATCACCCTCCAGGCCGTCAGCACCGGCCGCTCCCAGCCGAAGGCCCTCCTGCGGGACGCGGTGCGCAATCCCGTCCTGATCGCCATCGTCCTGGGCGTGGTGCTGGGCGCCACCGGGGTGGGGAAGCTGGTTCTGGGCTCCGCCGTGGGCGGGCTGGTTCAGCGCGTCATCGATTTCATCGCGGCCCCCGTCTCCGGCCTGATTCTGGTCATTGTCGGCTACGAGCTCAGCTTCCGCCGGGAGCTCATGCGCCCCGTGCTCATCACCGTGGGCCTGCGCCTGGCCGTCATGGCCGCGCTGCTGGCGCTGGTCTCGGCGGTGATCTTCAGCATCATTCCCTTTGACCGGCAGCTCTTCACCGCCCTGCTGCTGGCCTACTCCCTGCCCGCGCCCTTCATCATTCCGCTGTACGCGGATCTGTCCGGGGACGGGGAGTATCTCTCCACCACCCTGTCCATGCAGACCCTCGTTTCCATTCTTCTGTTCATCGGCATCGCCGCATATTCTCTGGCCGCGTAACATCCGCGGAGAAAGGAGCTGCCCATGGCCCTCTACGGCGCCCTGGAGGCCGGCGGAACCAAGATGGTTCTCGCCATTCTGGAGGAGGGGGACATTCGGGAGCGCATATCGCTCCCCACCCGGACCCCCGACGAAACCATGCCGGAGATGATCGCCTTCTTCCGGCGCTATCCCATCACGGCCCTGGGCGTGGGCTGCTTCGGTCCCCTGGACCTGAACCCCGCCTCCGCGACCTTCGGCCGCATCACCGCCACGCCCAAGCTGCCCTGGCGGAACTATCCGATCCTCTCCGCCTTTCAGCAGGCGCTGGGCGTCCCCGTCGCCCTGGATACGGACGTCAACGGCGCCGCCCTGGCTGAGGCGGAGCTCGGCGCCGCCCGCGGGCTGGACAGCTGCCTGTATATCACCGTCGGCACCGGCATCGGCGGCGGCCTCATCATCCACGGTCAGCCGGTCCACGGCCTGACCCATCCGGAAATCGGCCACATCCGCGTGAACCCCCTGCCCGGCGATCCCATGCCGGAGGGCATCTGCCCCTATCACGGCTGCTGCCTGGAGGGCATGGCCTCCGGCCCCGCCATCGAGCGGCGCTGGGGCATTTCCGCCCGGGAGCTGCCGGAGGAGCATGCCGCCTGGGATCTGGAAAGCGGCTACCTGGCCCAGCTGTGCGCCCTGGCCATGCTGGCCTTCTCCCCGGAGAAGATCATCCTCGGCGGCGGCGTCATGCAGCAGAAATTCCTCCTGCCCCGCATCCGCGCCAAAACCGTGGAGCTCCTGGGCGGCTACGTCTCCCATCCGGCCGTGGAAAGCGGCCTCCGGGACTACATCGTGGAGCCCGGCCTGGGCGTCCACAGCGGCCTGCTGGGCGCGTATCTGCTGGCCCGCCGGGCCTGAGCCCCCCGCAAGGATCGAAAAGGCCCCTCCCTTCGCGTTCTCCAAAGGGCGCCGCGAAAGGAGGGGCCGTTGCCGTTCAACGTCATCCATCCGACTGGTCACGCAGAGGCATCATACACTTGAGCCCGGGGAATGTCAATAGTTTCAAGGGGTTGCCGCCTCCCCGCAGGTCTGCTCCAGCACCGCCTCATACGCAAAGGCGTCCAGGAACGCCCGGTAATCCGTGAAGGCCTCCTCCGCCAGCAGGTCCTCCGCCCGGAAGGTCAGCTGGATTTTTTCCCGGCCGCTGCCGTGGGAGCGGATCGCCGCCTCCGCCAGCTGGCTCAGGAACAGAGGCTCGATTTCCTCCCGGGTGCTTTCCCGGCCGCCGCCTTCCTTCTTCCACTGCTCGAGCGTTCCCTGCCGGGCCTGCTCCAGAAGGGCCTCCGGACCGGTTCCGGTGCAATCGAGCCGGAAGCTCTCCGGCCCCTCCTTCACGGAAAGCGTCTGGGACTTCTGGGCATAAAACAGCGCTGCCCATGCCTCCGCCGGCGCGCCCTGCACCCAGCCGGCATGCCGCTCCAGCCAGGCGGCAAAGGCTTCGTCCGGCGTCAGCTGCGCGGCCTCCCGGATCTTTCCCTCCGCGGGCACCGGGAACAGCGTCGCCTTCAGCGCGGCCGTCCATTCCTTTCCGCCGAAGGTCTTCTGGGCCACGGACGCCTTCTTGCTCAGCTCCGTTTTCAGGCTCTTCAGCCCCTTCGCCGCAAGCCCTCCGTTCTCCACCTGCACCTGCACCTCCGCCCGGGAAAGCAGCGCCTGCCGGACGACCTCCCGCAGCCAGTCCTCCGCCCCTCCTGCGTCGCTCTGCGAAAGCTCCGGGAAGGCATAGTCCCGAACGGTAAAGGTCACCTCACTGCCCGACATCGAAACCGCCTCCGGCCCCGCGCTGTAGATCGCGGCGAGCCAGGGATCCTTCACCCCCTCCGCCTCCCGCGCCAGCGTATCGCGCAGAATCTGCTCCGCGCTGAGGGCGGTGACGCGCGGGTTCTCCGCCGCCTGCTGCCATTCTCCCTCCATCCGGGTCCGGACCTTTTTCACGAACGCGTCATATTTGGCCGAGCTGCTCAGCACCGGAACCGTCGCGTAGGCATTGTTGCCGGAGGGCGCCGTAATCGTATTGGGAAGCCGGCTTCTTTCCTGCAGCTTCGCGATGGATTTCTTGGTTGCCGCGTCGAGCACCTCCACCGTCAGCACGACATCATACCCGGCGACGCTCCGGGTCTTCCCGTAGAAGGCGTAGAAGGGCGTCTCCAGGGTAATGTTCCAGAAGGTCGAGGCCAGGTGCGGATTGCCCGTGAACACCGGCGCGCTCTCTCCCAGGGCCTCCGTCAGATCGTCCAGCGTTTTCTTCATGATGTCCGGCACCCGGTTGACGAACGTGGTGTCCACGCCCTCCTGGTTCTGCACCACGCAGGCGTAGCCGCCCCTCGGCCGGAGCGGCACAAACTTCTGAAAGGCCACCCCTGCCAGGTCCTCAAAGCAGTTCCACCAGAAGCAGGGGGTGATGCAGAACTGCGCGTCCGCATCCGCCAGCGCCTTCTTCATCGCCTCCGAGCAGGTCCTGGCCGCGTACGCGTCCCACCCCAGGGCTTCATCCGCGGCCCGCGGCGGCGTATTCAGGCTCAGCCGCCGGTCCTGCCAGCTGAACAGCCCGAACCCCAGGCCGCCCGAGAAGGTGATGTGCGTTTTGTTATGCTGACCCGCAATGTTTTCCGCCGTATAGAGGAACTCGTTTCCGAAGCCGTTCTCCGCGGCCAGCCGGTACATTTCCCGAACCACCGCCTCCGGAGCCGCGCCCTCCGCCAGCGCCGTTTCTCCCGCCTCAAACAGCTGATCCAGCGTTTCGCACCCTCCGTCCGTCAGCCGGAAGGCGGCCTCCGCCGGTCCCTCCGCGCCGGCCGGCAGCATCGCCAGGAGCAGGGAACACACCAGGCACAGGGTCAGAAAGAACCGTGCTTTTCTGTTCATATGGATTTCTCCTTTCGCCGCGTATCATTCACCGGAGCAAAAGACAGGATTCCTTTTCTGCTCAGCAGTATAGCACGCGTCCCCTGGATACACAACCGCAAAGATCTCCATGAACCTTCCCCCGGAGGGTGCAGAAATGCAGGCGATCTCCGGGGGTTCTTTCATCTCAGCCCTTTTTCCGGTTCAGTTTTGCGATGGAGGCCAGTGTCGGGATCTTCATGGGGCAGACCTCCATGCAGGACAGCGCCTTGGAGCAGGTCTTCCCGAAGTGTTCCGCGTAGAGGGCCCGGATCCTGCCGCCCTCGGCATGGTTTCTGGAAGCCACCAGATAGCAATCGTTGGCGAAGACCGCGCCAAAGAAGGTCCGGCCGTTCACATAATTCGGGCATACCTCCAGGCAGAGCCCGCATTTGAGGCATTTGGCGGCGGCGTACTGATGCGCGTGGTCGCCGTCCTCCGCCGGCTGATATGCTCCGATATACACATTGGCCTGCTTCAGATTCTCGTGAATGGAGGATCGGTCCGTCACCAGATCGTGAATGACCGGGAATTTGCGCAGGGGCCGAATCTCCACGCTCTTCCCCTTCAGATCCCGCAGGAACGTTTCGCAGGCGAGCGCCGGCCTTCCGTTGATCACCATGGCGCAGGCCCCGCAGATCCCCTGCAGGCAGGAGCATTCCCAGCCGATGCGCGTCGTCGGCTTTCCGTCGGCGTTGATGATGTCGTCGTGATAGTTGATATAATCCAGCGCCCCGGCGACGGAATTGTCCGCGGGGCCGTCGTACTCGAACGTTTCCCAGTAGGGTGCGCTCCCGGGCGACTGCTGCCGCAGGATTTTAACTTTCATAGGCACGCTCCTTGTCCAGCCTCACGCTGTAGCTTCCTCCATCATAGGCGATGATCGTCGCGAACCCCAGCGCCCCGTCCGCCTGGGGGAAGTCGCTCCGGTAATGCGCGCCGCGGCTCTCCCTGCGCTCCAGCGCGCAGGTCACCGTCGCCCGGGCCAGGGTCAGGATCGCCGTCAGGCTGAAGTTAAAATACGGCATGACGCTGGCATCGTAGCGGATGCGTTCGGCAATCGAAAGATCATAGTCGATATCGCTCAGGCCCTGCGCCAGGTTCTGCTCGCTGCGAACGATGCCCAGATGCTTCCGCATCGTTTCCGCCAGCATGTCCCGCATGTACATGACCGGGAAGGCGCTCTGCGTGTCCATGCTTTTCTCCAGCAGCCTTCTCTCCCGCTCCACATCGCCGCTGAAATCCGCAGGGTGCATCCCGCCTGTTCTGCCGGAAATCTCCTCCGCAGCGACCTGGCCGCTGTAAATCGCCGCCAGAAGCGAGTTGCCGCCGACCCGGTTCGCCCCGTGATAGATGGAGGCGCATTCGCCAATGGCAAAAAGGTTCCGGATGTTCGTCTCGTGATTCAGGTGCACCGCCAGGCCGCCCATAAAGAAATGGACGGACGGCTGAACCGGAATCGGCTCCCGGGTCACATCGATCCCGCCGTACTTCGCGCACAGATCCCGCACCTCCGGCAGGCGCTCATCAATGACCGCCCGATCCAGGAACGACAGATCCAGCCAGGCCCTGCCGCCCTGCGCGTCGATCTCGCGGGACACGATGTCGCGGGTCATCAGGTTGCCGCCCGGGCCGTACTTCTCCTCCATGAAATACACCTTCCGGCCCCCGTCCCGGATAAACAGCCTGCCGCCTTCCCCCCGCGCCGCCTCGGAGATCAGCATCCGCTTCTGCGGCGTTTCCATCGTGGTCGGATGATACTGAATGAACTCCAGGTTCTTGAGCTCCGCGCCCTGCATGAACAGCTTCCCCGCCGCGTAGCCGTCGCACTGGGTAGACCCTGTCGTCTTGCCAAACAGGGCGTTCTGGCCGCCGGTTGCGATCACCACGGCATCCGCATAGACCGCCTCCAGTCCGCCCCGGGCTTCATCATACAGCATCGCGCCATGGCAGACGCCGTCCCGGATCAGCGCTGAATGGAAGCAGCACCACAGCCTGCGCTCGATCCGTCCTGCCGCCTCAAAGCGCCTTGCCTCCATGACCAGCGCGGACACGATCTGCTTGCCCGTGGAGGCGCCGCAGTAACAGGTCCGCTTATGCGTCTGCCCGCCGAAGGCCCGGCGCAGGGGGCGACCCCTGTCATCCACGGAAAACACGGTGCCGATGCTTTCAAGCCATCGCAGGATCTCGCCGCCGTGCTCGCACAGGCCCTTCACCGCCTTCTCGCCGCCCAGGCCGCAGCCGCCCCGGAGCGTATCCTCCACATGGCTTTGGACAGAATCGCCTGCTTCGCCGCCAGGCAGGACCGCGTTGATGCCGCCCGCGGCCATGACCGACTGGGATCGCTCCGAGGGAAACGGCGACACCAGCGTCACATGCACGCCCAGCGCCGCGCAGCGCACCGCGCAGGTCATCCCGGAGATCCCGCTGCCAATGATCAGCACATCCTTCACGGCGCTCCACCTCCGGCCCGAAACATGGCAAGCTCTGTATTCAGCACCACACAGGTCGCCGTCACGAACGCGGCCGCGCAGAGGAGATAGAGGGCGATGTCGATGCGCTTCTGCTTTTCGCGGGAAGACAGCAGCCCCAGCGTGATCAGTCCGCTCGTCACGGACACGGCGATGTGGGTCAGCGAAATGCCGTAGAACAGCGGCTGGCTGATCATCAGGAAGGTGAACCAGAGCCACTGTCCCGCCCGGGCTGTGGACTGCAGCAGGGAAAAGGTGTTGATGTGCAGGATCAGAAGCGGCAGCATCAGGGCCGCGGAGGCCCGCTGCAGGATGGTCCGCAGATTCTGCTTCGGATACAGGTCCAGGCGCGTTCCGTCCGCCTGCAGGAAGACCGTCAGCATGCCGCAAACCGCATGCAGACAGACCAGCACCATGAAGGGAATCGCCGTCAGCATCTTGAGCGACTCATTATAGTAAAACGTCAGATAGGCAAATACCGTATACCCCATGTGAACCAGCAGGGCGACAATGGATAAAAGCCCCAGGGCCGCATTGATCTTTTTCATCTTCATGGTCTGTTTCC
>CAMNCR010000165.1 GCA_946534455.1 uncultured Clostridia bacterium
CGGCGTTACCAAAATCCTTTCAGGATTTTGACGCCTGTAGCATGGGAGCTGTTACCCAATCTGCTTCGCAGATTGGACAGCTCTCCAATGCCCTTTGGTCGCCCGTCAGGGCGAAACTTAAACCCCCTCCACCCTAATCACACTCTCCACCGAGCAGATCTCCGGCTTCAGCGCCTCCACCACCCGCCAGATGGCCTTTTCCGGCGCCGTATGGGTAATCACAATCAGCGTGGCCTTTCCGCCGGGCTCCGCGCCCTTCTGCATCATGGCGGACACGGAAATCCCCTCGCCCGCCAGCAGACCGGTCACCTCCGCCAGCACGCCGGGGGCGTCCTTGGCCTTCATCCGGATGAAATACTTGCTTTCCCAGTCGTCCGCGATCGGCAGCGGATCCTCCCGCAGGAAGGGCATGGGATGCACCGCGTTCTGCGCCGCCTGAATGATGTCGCCCACAATGGCGCTGGCCGTGGGCTCGTCGCCCGCGCCGCGGCCCTCGAGCATCATGTCCTTGAACGCGTGGCCATAGAGATACACCGCGTTCAGGGATCCGTCCACCCGCGCCAGCGGATGATCCGCCGGCAGGAAGGCCGGATGCACCCGGGCCTCGATGGAATCCCCGTTGTCCTTGCCGATGGCCAGCAGCTTCAGCACATAGCCCATCTCCCGGCCGAAGCGGATGTCCTCGGGCGTCACCTTCGTGATGCCCTCCCGGTACACGTTTTCCACCCGCACCCGGCTGTGGAACGCCAGCGAGCCCATAATGCTCAGCTTGTACGCCGCGTCCATGCCCTCCACGTCCGCTTCCGGATTGGGCTCCGCCAGGCCCAGGCGCTGCGCGTCCTGCAGAATGTCGCCGTACTCCGCGCCCTCGGCGGTCATGCGGGTCAGGATATAGTTGGTCGTGCCGTTGACGATGCCCATGATCTGCTCCACATGGTTGGCGATCAGGGGGCTCTGAATCGCGTTGATGATCGGGATCGCGCCGCCGACGCTGGCCTCGTAGTACAGGCCGGCGCCTGTCTTTTTCGCCATCTCCCGCAGCTCGTCAAAGTGCAGCGACAGCGCCATCTTGTTGGCCGTCACAACGCTCTTCCCGTTTTCCAGCGCCCGCAGCATCATGGACGCCGCCGGCTGCTCTCCGCCCAGGAATTCGCAGACGATCTGAATCTCCGGATCCTCGAGGATGTCCTCCTTCTCCGTGGTCAGCACCTCATCCGGCACCTCGTGGCCCCGGTGATACCGCTTGTCCAGCACCAGCGCCTTCTTCACCCGCAGGGCGAACCCGGTGCGCTTCTCCACCTCGCCTCCGTAGGTGCGGATCAGATCCCATACGCCTCCGCCGATGTTTCCCAGTCCCAGCAGTCCCAGCACAACCTCTTTCATCCTGCTTTCCTCCCCGTCTGTTTTCTTTGCCCCATGCCTCCGTTGTTTCCCGGGCCGTCCTCATCCCGTCCGATGCCCGGCGTCCTTCCTCCGGGAGCCGTCACCCGCGCGGCGGCGCGGCCGGCTCCTGATTCCTTTCGTAGATCAGCC
Source organism: uncultured Clostridia bacterium (assembly GCA_946534455.1). Taxonomy (GTDB): domain Bacteria; phylum Bacillota; class Clostridia; order Christensenellales; family Aristaeellaceae; genus Aristaeella. The sequence goes on from CAMNCR010000165.1 coordinate 1,534, forward strand.
GCAGCCCCTTCAGGGTCAGCAGCCCGTCCAGCTTGTCAATCGCCTTGCTTTCCTCCGCGATCATCAGGGCCATGCCGCCCGTGGCCACCACGTACGCGTCCTCCCCCAGCTCCTGCCGGATCTTCCGCACGATGTTGCGCACCAGGCCCACATAGCCGTAGTACATGCCGCTCTGCAGGTTGCTCAGCGTGGTCCGTCCGATCACCCGCTCCGGCCGCGTCAGCTCGAACCGGGGGAGCTTGGCCGTCCCCGTCACCAGCGCCTCGCTGCTCAGCTTGATGCCCGGGCAGATCGTGCCGCCGAGGAAGGCGCCCTCCCTGTCCACCACGCCGAAGGTCGTCGCGGTGCCGAAATCGATGAAAATGCAGGGCCCGCCGTACTCTTCGAAGGCCGCCACCGCGTTGGCGATCCGGTCGCTGCCCAGCTCCCGGGGATTCTCGTATTTGATGTTGATCCCCGTCTTCACGCCCGGCGCCACGAACAGCGGCGTCCGGCCGAAGTAGTTCTGCAGCATGTGATCGATGGTGTAGTTGATCGTCGGCACCACGCTGGAGACCACGATACCCTCCACCACCTCCAGGGGGACCCCCTCATGGGCAAACATGGAGCACAGCCGCACCCCGTATTCGTCCGATGTGGAGTTGATGTTCGTGGACATCCGCCAGTATTTGTACATGTCCTTCCCGTCGAACAGGGCCGTCTTGATATTGGTATTGCCAACGTCCATCGTCAGTATCATGGTCCGCTTCCTTTCCGTCAGATGAGTCTCGCCCGGCGCAGCGCCGTGCCGACCGCGCCGGTCACCAGCGCCGCCACGATCATCTCCACCACCGCGTTGATGCCCACGGAGGCGATGATGAACGCCATCACGCTCTTGCCCGCCATCAGCCCCTGGAGATACTCCGTCTGGCCGAACAGCAGCACCAGCAGGCTCATGAAGAACAGCGTGTTGAGAAACGCCGCGCAGAAGCCCGTGATCGCGCAGCGCACGTATTCCGGCATCTTCCTCTTTTCCAGCGCCCGGTAGATCAGCCCGCACAGCACGCCCACCAGCACCCGGGACACGAACCGCTGAATCAGCATCAGCACCGGGCTCGCCGTCACCAGCGCCGCCCCCATGCCGCTGAAGCCCAGAATGCCGAAGCACTGCAGGAAGCTGATGATCCCGAAGGCGCCGCCGATGATCGCGCCGCCCGGCACGCCCATGGCGATGGCCGCGATGGCCACCGGAATCATGTTGAAGGTAATGGACAGCCCGGCCGGCTGGGGAATGTTCACCAGGCTCAGCACTACCAGCACCGCTACCAGCATCCCCATCAGCGTCAGTCGGGCAATCTGCGTTTTTCTGTTGGTCCTTGTCATGGTCATAACCTCCGTTCGGGTTCCCTCCGGATACCCGTCGATTCATATTTCCGCGAGCCCCTCGCGTCCGGTGCCTTCGCTCCCGGCGCAGCCCTCTGCGGATGGCCCCTATCATACCGAAAAAACGCCGAAATGTAAAGAACAGGCCCGCTTCCGCGCTGCCTGTTCTTTGTTCTTTTGCACCCTGTATTTCTGAAGAGTTCCCCCACCGGAGCCGTCTGTCCGGTCATGCCGGTTCGCTCATGCTTTGCTGTTTTCCGATCCGGAAGCGGTCCTCTTCCCCCGGCTCAGGCTTACTTTTCCTCGTCCTCGCCCATCGCTTCCACCGACAGCGATCCCGTGGGCACGAAGCCCCGGGCCTGCAGCCCGTCGATCGTCGTTTCGATGTAGTCCCATCCCGTGTCGTTGTACATCGTCGTCAGATAGGTCACC
>CAMNCR010000166.1 GCA_946534455.1 uncultured Clostridia bacterium
GCGGTTCCTGTATATCCATTGGCGTTCAGACCGTCGTCCTGTGCGTGAATCACGGTGTCGCCGCCGCTGATTTCAATCGTGACTGCCTCGATGCCTTCATAGCATTCGTCCACAAGGATTGTCCCGCCCAGAACCCGCACAGAGGTATCGGAGTGAACTGCATCGTCTCCCGACGTGAGGGTCAGCGTTCCGTCCTGAATGACGATATCCCCCTCGGAATGGATGCCGTCCTGTCCTGCCGAAACGGTCAGAGCGGCCGCCGTGATCCGGAAATGATCATTGATCCGGAGTCCGTGATTCGGGGCGGTCACGGAGATCGTTCCGCCTGTTATGATCAGATCATCCTTCGAGGTGATCCCGTTCAGGCAGGAGGAAACAACCTTCAGACTTCCGCTGCCGTTGATCGTCAGATCGTCATGGGAGAAGATGACCGCGTTGGTGCCGTCCGCCAGGGCGGTTTCTGAAAAGGCGTCTCCGCCACGCAGCAGGTTCTCCGTCCCCTCCGCCAGCGTCAGGAAAACCTTGTCCGCCTGATTGACGCGAATACATGCGTCGTCGCTGCAGAAAAGGGTCACACCGCTCAGCTGAATCCATACCTTGGAATACTGCGCCGCATCCACAACGATGTTCCCGTCCGACAGCTCCCCCGAGATCACATACTGTCCGCTCTGGACAATCACCAGGCTGCCGTCCAGCCAGTAGGCTCCGTTCCCGGAGATCGCTGCTGAATCACCGGAAAGGGTGATCACGGTCGCCCCGGAAGCATCCCAGCTTCCGTTCAGATCATTCGCAGTGAAAAATTCATTGCCAGCATAACCTTCCGCATCCGTATCCGATACCCGCTCCATGCCGAGCCTTTCGCCGTTCATGAACAGAGCGGTCATGATCAGGGAAAGCACCATGACGATCACGCAGATCCGGTCAATCCGGCGATGGGTGGACATTGGCTTTCCCTCCTTTCCCGTGATGGTTCTTCTTCATATCAGCCCATGTAGTCTCCGTTGTAGCTGACCAGCACGGCGCTCCGCACGCCTTCCATCTCGGCCAGTTCGTTCATAAAGTCCGTCGCGGCATCCTTCAGCCGGATTTCCAGATTCAGCTCAATGGCGCCCTTCTGGACGCTCTTGCTCTTCACGTTCATCCGGTTGGTATGCTCTTTCAGGTAAGCGGTCGCCTGATTCTCGCTCTGCTGGTTTTCGCACTGGAGCACCACGATAAAGGGATTGGTATGGGCCTTCCGATTGGCAAAAACCAGAATGATGACGCCGATGATGACGCTGCCGATGACAGCCAGCGGAATCATGCCCGCTGCCAGCACAATGCCGGCGGCAATGGACCAGAAGAGGAATGCGATGTCCATGGGTTCCTTGATGGCTGTTCTGAACCGGACAATGGACAGGGCGCCCACCATGCCCAGCGACAGCACAACGTTGCTGGTCACCGCCAGAATCACGAAGGTGGAGATCATGGTCATGGCAATCAGGGTGACGCCGAAGCTGGAGGAATACATCACCCCGGCATAGGTCTTTTTGTAAACCAGGAAGATAAACAGTCCGATGGCGAAGGACAAGGCCAGGGCCAGGAACATATCCAGGATTGTGACAGAGGTCACGTTGGCCAGGAAGCTGGATTTAAAGATGTCGCTGAAACTCATGATTGATTTCTCCTCTCACTTTTCATCGTTTCCGGATGACGGATCAGTCATACATCCGGCATTGGGCGTATTTGGAAAAAGCTGTGACTCTGCGGCCCGGAGTCTGCACCGCGTCCCGGATGATGGAGGGCAGGAAATCATCCCACTTGACCTCCAGGATGATTCCGGCATCCGGCGCGGGAATCGTGATACAGTCCGGATTCAGAAAGTCGATGCAGTTCAGACCGGTCCGGATGTTGTAGTCGAAGGTGACCCTCACGTTCCCCGGCCCGTAAATAAAGGGTTCCCGGGTGTAGTCCACAATGGTTTTCGGACGCATGCCCTGGTACCGCATCTTGCAGTAAAGCTCCTGAATCAGGCTTTGCTTCGAATCGAGCATCCAGTTCAGATCTCCGTCTACAATGGCCTGGGCTTCCGCGGCTGTCAGCCTCGCGCTGAACTTGGTTCCCAGGCCGCTGACCTTGCTTTTCTTTTCCAGATGGATCAGGGTCGGATCCCCGTTATAGTACCGGATGCGGAATTTCTCCCGCATGTTGACTCCGTCCACCTTTTCCCGAAGCGCCTTGTCGTTCAGGTTATCAAAATACAGGCTCCGGATCAGATACTTTCCATCCTGCGCGTGTGGATCCGGAGTCGCAACGATCCGAAGACGCTGGCGAATCGCCAGCAGATCCGCGTACCGGATCTCGTGCTTCCATTCGTGACGATATCGAATGGCCATGACCTTGCCCCCTTCCCGTAGCTGTCAGGTACAGATCATAAACACGAACCTTAAAAAGAACTTAAAGCGAGTTGCCTGTGAGACCGTTTTCGATGCTTTTTTTCGCAGATAAAGCAAACGGATCCTCCTTACAGATCCTTTTCGCACAGTCACCGATTGTTTCGCCCGTCCCGAAATCCTCATTTCATCCCGCACTGCGGGCGCTTCGGCT
>CAMNCR010000167.1 GCA_946534455.1 uncultured Clostridia bacterium
CAGGTGCGCCGCACCGCCACCGGGGAGCGGATCACCCGGCCGGAAACCCGCTGGACCGCGCCGGAGGAGCAGAGCCCGGCCCGGACCCCGCGTCCGGCGGAGGCGCCGGCGCCCCGGCAGCCCGCGGAGGATGTGCGCGCGCAGGCGCTGAAGGAGGAGGCGCAGCGCGAGGCCCGGGAGGAGCAGGCGCAGCGCGAGGCCCTGGAGCAGGCGCGCCGCCGGAAGGCGGAGGAGGCCGCGGCAGAGCCGGTCCGGGAGGAGCCGCGGGCCGCGGAGCGGCCGGAAGCGCCCGCGGAGATGCCGGAGCCCCGGAGGGAGATGCCGGCCCGGAGGCAGAAGGGCAGCGGAGAGCAGGCCGAAACAGAGAAGCAGCCCTCCCCCTGGAGCCGCCAGGTGCAGGCCGCGCTCAGCGCGCAGCAGAATCCCGCCGGGCCGGAGCCGGAGCCCGCCTCCGCGCCCCGCGAGCCGGCGCAGCAGGTTATGCAGGTGCCCCGCGCCCAGATGCGCATCGGCCAGGAGGCCTATCAGCCGGAGCTGAAGCTCCCGCCCCGGGAAAAGCCGGAGGCCGGGGAGGAGGAGGTCTGGACGCCCCGGCCCTATATCTATCCCCCGATTACGGATCTGAAGCTGCCGGAGGAAAACCATGAAAACACCGAGGCGGAGGATGCCATGCGCTCCCGCCGCCTGGAGGAAACCCTGGCCAGCTTCAAGCTGCAGGCCCGGGTGGTCAACGTGACCCACGGCCCGGCCATTTCCCGCTTCGAGCTGGAGCTGGCGGCGGGCACCCGCGTCAACAAGGTGGCGGAGCTGGAAAAGGACATCGCCTACGGCATGGAGGCGACCTCCGTGCGCATCGAGGCGCCGATTCCGGGCAAGAGCCTGGTGGGCGTCGAGGTGCCCAACCGCAAGGTGGCCAAGGTGACGCTGCGGGAGGTGCTGGAGAGCGAAAAGATGCAGAGCGCCCGGTCGGTGCTGACCGTGGCGCTGGGCAAGGATATCGCGGGCACGCCCATCATCTGCGACCTGGCCAAGATGCCCCATATGCTCATCGCCGGCCAGACGGGCAGCGGTAAATCCGTCTGCGTGAACGCGATCATCAACAGCCTGCTGTACCGGGCGGGCCCCGATGAGGTCAAGCTGATTCTCGTGGACCCGAAGGTCGTGGAGCTGCAGTGCTATAACGGCATTCCGCATCTGCTGATTCCCGTGGTGAACGATCCGCACAAGGCGGCCGCGGCCCTGGCCTGGGCCGTGGCGGAGATGATGGAGCGGTATGACAAATTTGCCGAGCGGAAGGTTCGCAACCTCGACGGCTATAACTCGGTTATCGGGCCCGGGGAAAAGCCCATGGCCCGCATCGTGATCATCATTGACGAGCTGGCGGACCTGATGATGGTCTGCAAGAAGGACGTGGAGGAATACATCTGCCGCCTGACCCAGCTGGCCCGTGCCGCGGGAATCCATCTGATCGTGGCCACCCAGCGTCCCTCGGTGGACGTCATCACCGGCCTGATCAAGGCCAACATTCCCAGCCGCATCGCCTTCAAGACGGCCTCCTCCGTGGACTCCCGGACCATTCTGGACCGGAACGGATCTGAGCAGCTGCTGGGCTGGGGCGACATGCTGTATCTGCCGACGGGCTCCTTTGCCCCGACGCGGGTGCAGGGCTGCTTCCTGAGCGACGAAGAGGTGAACCGCATTGCCGCCCACGTGCGGGAGGCGAACCCGGCCACCTATGATCCGGATATTCTGGAGAAGCTGGATCAGCTGGCCGGCGGCAGCGCCGGCGACATGTCCGGCGCGGACATGGTGGCGGGAACCGGCGAGGTCGGCGGCGTGGACGGCGGGCTGTTTGAGCAGGCGGTGGAGTTTGCCATCGCCGACGGCCAGATTTCCACCAGCACCCTGCAGCGGCGCCTGAAAATCGGCTATGCCCGGGCGGGCCGCCTGACGGATGAAATGGAGGAGCGGGGCATCGTGGCGGCCAAGGACGGCAGCAAGCCGAGAAAATGCCTCATCACCCGCGAGGAGTGGGAGGAAATGAAAAAATCAACGGAAGGGATGGTCTGACCGTGGCGAACATGATTGACTATCTGGCCTGGCGGGGAGAATTTCCCTTCGCCGTGACGCCCTGGTGTGCCGTGGACGGCGTGCTGATGGCCACCGTGAGCTATCTGAACTTCCACGGCATCGAGGACGCGAAGGGCTGGACCTTCTCCGAGGCGGAGCGGATCGGCCTGCTCCGGGACGACAGCGAGGCCAGCAGCAGCTTTGAAAACCGCAGCCGGGCCTTCCGGGCGATGGCCGAAAGCGTGCGCTTCCGGGACTGCCGGATGCATCACTTCATCGCCATCAGCGACGCGGAGAAGAAGATTCAGTTTTCCGCCATGTGCATCGACCTGCCGGACGGAACCATGTGCGTGGCCTTCCGGGGCACGGACAACACGATCGTCGGCTGGCGGGAGGACTTCGATATGGCCTACCAGGTGCGCGTGCCGGCCCAGGAGGCCGCCGTGTACTATCTGGCGCAGGCGGCGGAGTGCACCGACCGGCCCCTGCGGGTGGTGGGCCACAGCAAGGGAGGCAACCTGGCGGTGTACGCGGCGGCCCTGGCCGACGCGGACGTGCAGGACCGCATTGTGGCGGTGGAGTCCTTCGACGGGCCGGGCATGAACCGGGAAATGGCGCAGGAGGAGGGCTATCTGCGGCTGAAGCCGAAGATCCGCTCCTATATTCCCCAGAGCAGCATCATCGGCCTGCTCATGGAATACTATGAGCCCTACACCGTCGTGAAATCCACGGCCTCGGGCATTTCGCAGCACGATCCCATGACCTGGCAGGTCTACGGTCCGCGGTTTGAGGAGATGGAGGGCATCGATCACATGGCGGAGGTGGTGCGGGACACGCTGCACGAGTGGCTGGAGCAGAGCACGCCCGAGCAGCGCGGCGCCTTTGTGGAGGCCCTGTTCCAGATGGTGGACGCCACGAAGGCCACCCGCTTCAGCGATCTGACCGGGGAAAAGCTCCGGAGCCTCCTGACCATGGTGGGCAACCGGAAGGATGTGGAGCCGGAGACGCGCCGCGTGTTTAACCGCCTGATGGCCCAGGCCGTGACGCTGGGCTTCGGCAATGTGGTGGACCTGGGCAAATCCATCCTGAAGCGGGCGGATGCGCCCTCACACGGGGAGGAAAAGCCCGCCGCGCCCGCGGCGGAGGCGCCGGAGGGCGAAAAAGAACCCCCGGACATGGGTCCGGGGGAGAACAGGGCGGCCGAAGCGGCTACAGATCCTCGGGAATGAGGGTAATAATCTCCTGAATGCTCATGCACTCCGCGTCGCATTCCTGCGCCCGGTGGTGCTCCAGGATGGACCGGGCGGCCCGCTGCATGGCGGGGAACCCGGTGCGGGTCAGCTGGTTGGCATAGATGACGATGTTCGCGCCGGCATCGCGCAGCGTCTCCTCCGTGACGCTGCTGTAGCTGGAGGGGACGAGCACCACCGGCGTGGCGGCGTCCGTTTCGCGGAAGGCCTTCAGGAAGGCCAGAATCTCATCCGGCTCCTTCCGGCGGGAATGGATCATGATGGCGTCGGCGCCGGCGGCCACGTAGGCCCGGGCCCGGAGCAGCGCATCCTCCATGCCCGCCTCGAGAATCAGACTTTCAATCCGGGCGCAGATCATGAAGTCGCGGCTCTTCTGGGCCGCCTTCCCTGCCCGGATTTTTTCGCAGAAATGGGCCACGGTGTCCTGGGTCTGGGGCACCTGGGTGCCGAAGAGGGAATTCTTTTTCAGCCCGGTCTTGTCCTCGATGATGATCATGGAGACGCCCATGCGCTCGAGGGAGCGGACCGTGTAGACAAAATGCTCCGTCAGGCCGCCGGTGTCCCCGTCAAAGATGATGGGCTTGGTGGTGACCTCCAGAATATCGTCCACCGTGCGGAAGCGGCTGGTCATGTCCACCAGCTCGATATCCGGCTTTCCCTTGGCCGTGGAGTCGCACAGGGAGGAAATCCACATGGCGTCAAACTGGCGGGTTTTTCCGTCCTGATACACCTGGGTTTTTTCCACGATCAGGCCGGTGATGCCGCTGTGCGCCTCCAGGGCGGTGACGAAATGCTTCATCTCCAGCAGCTTCCGGAGCCGGCCGCGGCGCAGATCCGGAAGGCTCAGCTCCGAGCGCGCGCGGCGCTCCAGCGCCTGGAACCGGGAATCCTCCGTATACGGATATTCCACCAGCTGCCCGCCCCACTGGGCCAGCAGCCGCTGCACCTCCTCGCGCACGGGCTGCTGAAAGCCGGTCCGCCAGTCGTCCCCGTGGACGACAAAGTCGGGCCGGTATTTTTCCAGGTTTTCCCGGTAGCTCAGCGTCTTCTGCTCGACCACCTGCTCCACGCCGGCGAGGCTTTCGAACATGGCCTTCCGGTCCTCAAAGCACAGCAGGGGAAAGCGCCGGTAGCTGGCGACCGCCTCGTCGGACAGCACGCCGATCATCAGCTTTCCCAGGCGGCGGGCCCGGCGGATGATGGCGATGTGCCCGGCGTGCACCATGTCTGTGGAAAAGCACATATAGACCCGGCGGTTTTCCACCTGCCGCAGGGCCTCCGTCACCCGGGCGAGATCCTCGGGATTGTCAATTTCCGCGCACAGCAGGGACCCCACATCCGCCGGCAGGATCCGGCAGCGGTCCGTGATGTCGTTCAGCGCGTTTTCGGCGTAGCAGGAGGTTTCCCCCCGGGCCACATAGCGCTCGATGCTCTCCAGCCACAGGTCCGTCTGCTCCGGATACAGGTGGTAGAGGGGCTGGGCGGCCAGGGCGCTGTCGAAGCGGTGAATGTCCACCGCCTGAATCCGCCCGTCCGCGATGACGGCCTTGAAGTCCTTCTCCGGCAGGGGCACGGCGGAGGAAACGGCCATGCAGCTTTCCGGGCAGCCTAAAAGCTGCTCCAGCACGCGGCTCTCGAACACCAGATCCCCGTGCAGCAGCACAAGCTCCTCCCCCCGCAGCAGCTCGCGGGCGCAGAAGATGGAATAGATATAGTTGGTCTCCGCAAAGCGGGGATTATGGACATAGGTGATCTGCAGCGGCAGGGAAAGGCCGGAGCAGTATTCCTCCAGCACCTGATGAAAGCTGCCGGTGGTCATGACCACCTCCCGGATGCCGAAGTCGGCCAGCAGCCGGAGCTGGCGGGAAACGATGGTTTCCACGGAGGAGATCTCGGTCATGCACTTGGGATGCTCGCTGGTGAGCACCCCCATGCGGCGGCCCAGGCCGGAGTTCAGGATCAGCGCCTTCATGCCTTCTCTTCCCTCAGCTCCGCCAGATACCGGTCCAGCGCGTCCTCCACGGTGGGCATGGGGCCGAAGCCTGCCTCCGTCAGGGTCCGGGCGGAGAGGCGGGAATTCAGCGGCCGGCGGGCGGGCGTGGGATACTCCGAGGAGGGCACGGGAATGACCCGGCAGGCCAGGCCGGCCTTGCGCATGATCATTTCGGCAAACTGGGCCCAGGAAATGTAGCCCTCGTTGCGCACGTGGTAGATGCCGTAGCAGTCCGTGGGAATCAGATCGCAGATGATCCGGGCCAGATCCGGCGTGTAGGTCGGTGAACCGATCTGATCGCACACCACGCGGATCTCCGGCTTTTCCGCGCCCAGGCGCAGCATGGTCTTCACGAAATTATGGCCGTTCTTGCCGAACACCCAGCTGGTGCGCAGCAGGAAGAAGCGGGTCATCAGCGAGCGGACGGCGGTCTCCCCCTGCACCTTGCTGACGCCGTAGACGTTCTGCGGGCCGTAGGCGTCGTCCACCTCGAAGGGCTGATCCCCGGTGCCGGGGAACACGTAGTCCGTGGAGATGAAGACAAACTTGGCGCCCACCCGCAGGGCGGCGCGCACCAGGTTCATCGTGCCCATGCCGTTGACCGCCGCGCACACCTCCGGCTCGGATTCGGCCCGATCCACATTGGTGTAGGCCGCGCAGTGCACGATGACCGTCGGCTGATAGGCCAGAACGTAGTCCATGACCGCCTTTTCGTCGGTCAGGTTGAAATCCGCCACGTCCACCCCCTGGCAGGGAACGCCCCGTTTCTCCAGCAGGCGTACCACGTCATAACCCAGCTGACCGGCGACGCCGGTGACCAGTACCTTCATGGTTTTTCCCTCCGATGCTTCGTCTCGATGCTTAGCCGACAAATTCATGATAGATGGCGTGAATGGTCGCCTCAAAATCGCTGTCGTTGACGCCGACGATGATGCTCAGCTCGCTGGAGCCCTGATCGATCATCCGCACGTTGATGCGGGCGCGGCTCATGGCGGAGAAGAGGCGGGCGGCGGTGCCGCAGTTGTGCACCATGCCGCGGCCGACGGTGGCGATGATGGACAGATTGTCGCTGGCGGAAACGGAGCCGCTGCCCCGGACCAGCTCCTCGATCCGGGAGATGACCTCCTCCCGGTGGGGCGCCAGGGCGCGGCTTTCCACCACGACGCACATGCTGTCGATGCCCGTGGGCAGATGCTCAAAGGGGATGCCGGCCTCCTCAAACACCTGGAGGACCTTGCGGCCGAAGCCCACCTCGCTGTTCATCATGCTCTTTTCCACGTTGATGACGCTGTAGCCCTTATGGCCGGCGATGCCGGTGATGGTCGGCACGGAAACCTCGTGCGGCGCGTCCCGGCTGATCATCGTGCCGGGATGATAGGGCTTGTTGGTGTTGCGGATGTTGGTGGG
>CAMNCR010000168.1 GCA_946534455.1 uncultured Clostridia bacterium
AAGGGCTTCGGCGCGCTGGGAAGCTCCAGGCGCTGCGCTTCCGTCTCATAATGATTCCAGCGATCCAGAATTTCCTCCCGGGTCACCTTCTGCTCAAAGGAGACGGACACGGCCGCCATATGACCGTCGCTGGCCGCCACGCGCAGGCACTGCGCGCTGATCACCGGCGACTGCGCGTTGACGATCACCGGCCCGTTTCCCCGGTCCTCCAGATGGCCCCACAGCTTCAGGGGCTCCTGCTCGCTCTTCTCATCCTCCCCGCCGATGTAGGGGATCACGTTATCCACCATTTCCGGCCAGGTCCTGAAGGTCTTGCCCGCGCCGCTGATCGCCTGATAGGTGCATACGCTGACCTTGCTGGGCCGGAAGTCCAGCAGGGGCGTCAGAGCCGGCACATAGCTCTGGATGGAGCAGTTCGGCTTAACGGCGATGAAGCCCCGGCTGCAGCCCAGGCGTTTGCGCTGCGTGTCGATGACCGCCAGGTGCGCGCTGTTGATCTCCGGAACCACCATGGGAACATCCTCCAGCCCGCGGCAGGCGCTGTTGTTGCTCACCACGGGAATTTCATGGCGGGCATAGGCCTCCTCCAGGGCGCGGATCTCGTCCTTTTTCATGTCCACGGCGCAGAACACGAAATCCACCTTTTCCGCCACCGCATCCAGATCCGCCGCGTCCAGCACGGTCATCTCCGCCACGTTCTCCGGAATCGGCCAGCTGAACGCCCAGCGATCCCCCACCGCTTCCCGGTAGGTCTTTCCCGCGCTGCGCGCGGAGGCCGCCACGCAGTTCACCCGGAACCAGGGATGATCCTTCAGCAGGGAAATAAAGCGCTGGCCCACCATGCCGGTCGCGCCGATAATGCCAACTCGCAACTGTTCCATCGAGCAAGATCCCCTTCCCATGCGGGACGAAAGGCTTTTCCCCCGTCCCTTCTTTCGCCGCATCATATCATGATCCCCATGCCCTGTCAATAAATGCGGATTGTTCTTCCCCCGTCTTCATCCGATGCGGAAAATGTGGTATAATCAGTCTGCTTATCTGTTCCTTCTGAGGGTCCGGTTCTGAGAAAGGAGTCCTTCCGATGGCATATGAAGCTTTGCAGCAGTTGATCGACAGCAGTCAGCGGATCGTTTTTTTCGGCGGTGCGGGCGTCTCCACGGAGAGCGGCATCCCCGATTTCCGCAGCCAGGACGGTCTCTATCATCAGAAATACGACTGGCCTCCGGAGACCATTCTTTCCCACACCTTTTTTCAGCGCAGGCCGGAGGAGTTCTTCCGCTTTTACCGGGACAAGATGCTCCCCCTGGACGCCAGGCCCAACCCGGCCCATCTCAAGCTGGCTGAATGGGAACGGGAGGGAAAGCTCATCGGCGTGGTCACTCAGAATATCGACGGCCTGCATCAGGCCGCCGGCAGCCGGAAGGTTTTCGAGCTTCACGGCAGCATTCACAGAAACTACTGCATGGCCTGCGGCCGGTCCTTCTCCCCGGAATACATCCGGGATTTCGACGGTCCCATCCCCCTCTGCCCCTGCGGCGGCCGGATCAAGCCGGATGTGGTGCTGTACGAGGAGGGCCTGGACGACAGCGTGGTTTCCGGCGCCATTCACGTCCTCCGGCAGGCGGATCTGTTAATCGTGGCCGGCACCAGCCTGACGGTGTATCCCGCCGCCGGCCTCCTCCGGTATTTCCGGGGCAGCCACCTGGTGCTCATCAACCGGGATGCGACGCCCGTGGACAGCTCCTGCGATCTGGTGCTGCATGACAGCGTCGGCCGGGTGCTGGGCTCCCTCACCTGATTTTCGCGCCGGCATTTGTTCACAGGATGTTTCATTTACATGCGGTTTGACCTGTGATATCATGGATGCAATGGCATGAATCCCAGCCGGTGGCGGCCTTTTTCCTGCTCCGGCAGCCATCTGGAAAGGAGGCGTTCCGGTTTGCCTGACCTGTCGAAAGTAACCGCGATTCTGCCTGATCTGACAGATTATCTGGTCTACGGTGCCATCGTCATCGTGACGCTCATTGGCGTTCTGAAGTGTCTCTGTCCCCTCTGGGGCACCACCCGCGCCCTGCGCCAGGCCATCTCCCGCCTTCAGGCGGACGCCGGCAAAACCTCCGGCAAGCCCATCTGGCAGGAAAGCCGGTTCATGGGCCGGCGGCTCCAGGGCAGCTGGCTGCGCTTTCTCCAGAACGCGGAGCAGCTGGATCGCCGGGGGCTTCCCACCAACGTGGAGGACTACATTAACGATGATACCGTCACGCACGGGCCCGGAAACGCCACGCTGGCGGAGCTGATTCCCAATCTGCTCACGTCCCTGGGCATTCTGGGAACCTTCATGGGCCTGTCCCGCGGGCTGTCCTCTCTGAACTTTGCCGACGCGGCCCAGCTGGTGGAGGGCATTCCCGATCTGCTGGGCGGCATGCGCTTCGCCTTCGGCACCTCCGTGGCCGGCATCAGCTGCAGCATCGTTTTCAACATGCTGAACCGCATCTCCCAGGGCTCCAGCTACCGGGCCATCGATGATTTCGTTTCCTCCTTTACGCAGCTGGCCATGTCCCGCCCGCTGGACAATGACGTGCAGCTCATCTGCCAGAATCAGGACCGGAATTTCATGCTTCAGGGCGTCACGGAAACCCTCGCGGACCGGCTGGCAGAGAATGTCCGCCGTTCCGTCAGCCAGGCCCTGACTCCGGTGTCCGAGTCCATGGATCGCTTCATTCTCGGCACAACCCGGAACCAGATCGACGGTGTCAACCGGATTGTCTCCCGTTTTCTGGACGAAATGGATCGCAGCATGGGCAATCAGTTCTCCCAGCTGGCCTCCGCCATGGACGCCGTCACGCAGAATCAGATTGCCGCGGCCCGGCAGACCGGCGATACCGTGGCCTCCGCGGATCATATCGTGCGCGATGCCCGCTCCCTGCAGGAAATCACGAACCATATTCTCGACCGGTTTGACGCGTATATCGCGGAGATGAACGCCAACCGCACCCGGGATGAGGGCTTCGAAAAGCGGACGGCCGATCTGCTGAACCGCATGCAGCAGGAGAACCGGGATCTGGCCTCCCTGATCGGCACGCTGAACGAGAAGCTGTCATCGGCTCCTGCTTCCGATGCAGATGCGCTCGGCGAAATCCGGCAAACCACCTCCGCGCTCCATCAGACCGTGCGCTCCATTGCCGATACGCTTTCCGCGCTCAGCAGGGAGGAGTGACCATGGCCCGTCAACGCATTCATAACCGCCGCGCCTCCCGCGGCAGCGCCGGAGGCGGCGCCAGCTGGATCAGCTATTCGGACATGATGGCCGCGCTGCTGCTGATTTTTGTGCTCGTGCTGACCTACAGCCTCTATCAGTATTTTTCCATGCTGGAGGCCAAAACCCGGGAGCTGGACGAGCAGCAGCAGCTCCTCAACCAGCGCACCCTGCAGCTGAATCTGGCCCAGGAAACCCTGGACGAAAAGGAAAAAACCCTGATCATCATTCAGGCGGATCTGGACACCCTCCAGGATCAGCTCACCGCCAAGGAGGAGGAGCTGAATGCCGCCAACCTGGTGCTCATTGACCGGGAAGAGGAGCTCTCTGAGCTTCAGTCCGTGCTCGCCCTCAAGCAGGCGGATCTGGATGCCGCCACCGCCCGTCTGGAGGAGCAGCAGCTGGCGCTCACCACCCAGGCGCGCCGCATCGATGATCTCATCGGCGTCCGGGCCGCCATGATTGAGGATCTGTCCACCAGCCTGAGCGCGGCGAGCCTGAAGGCCACCGTCGATCCCAATAACGGCGATATCATTCTGGACAGCACGGTTTTCTTTGACACCGCGCGCGCCACCATCAAGGAGGAAGGGCAGGCGCTGCTCGACCGGTTCATTCCCGTGTATCTGGATGTGCTTCTCCGGGATGAATACGCCGACTACCTGGGCGAAATCATCATCGAAGGCCACACCGATTCCAGCGGATCCTATGACTCCAACCTGAAGCTGAGCCAGGACCGGGCCCTGCAGGTCGCGCTGTACTGTCTGAACATGCCCTCCCTCACCCGCGCCCAGAAGACCCGGCTGCAGCAGATTCTCACGGCCAAGGGCCGCAGCTATGCCGATCTGGTCTATGATCAGTACGGTCAGGAGAACGCCGAGGCCTCCCGGCGGGTCGAGTTCAAGTTCAGCCTGAAGGATGCCGAAATGATCGAGGAAATGGATCGGATTCTTTCCACAGACCGCGGCACCTGATCCGCCAAGAAAGGATGATTCTGTGAAGCCGGCTGCGATTCTTGTGCTGATTCTCTGCCTGGCGGCCGTCGGCGGCCTCGTGTTTCTGTATCTGCAGTCCACCGTCACCGTCACCGCGCTCGAATGCGTGGCGGTCGACGCGGTCAACCAGCTGGAGGCCTTTGAAGCGCTGCGCGCTCAGCTGGCCTCGGACACCTTCACGGGAACCCGCTTCACCCGGGACCTGCCCGAAAAGCCCGAGGACTATCTGTTCTATACCTACACCGTGCGCGCGGACAACCGCGCCATGCTGCCGGCGGAGCTGCTGGAGCTCCAGGTGACCCCCATGGCCGGGGATGTGCTTCAGATCGGCGATCTGGAGCCTCACGACCTGCCCTCCGGCCAGAGCGCCAGCCTGACCGCCACGATCCTGAGCCCCCGGGAAGGGCACAACGTCCGGGAGCTGACCGTCACCTATTACATCTGGGGCATTCCCTTTTCCGTCCGTCTGACCTCCCGGGGCACGGCGGAGCTTCCGGTGAATTGCCTGCCGCGCTTCTGCGCGGCCCGTCCCTGATTCCCGATACCAAACCCATTTCAATAAAGGAGGATTTCGAACATGTTTGGAAGCAAGCGTATTCAGGAACTGGAGTCACAGCTGCGCGACTGGAAAAGCAAGGCTGAAAGGGAGCTTCGGGAGAAGGATTCCCTGACCGAAAAGCTGCAGGACGCCAAAAAGAGCCTCGCGGATCTGCAGGCGAAGCTGAAGGACACGGATCTGGAGCGTATGAAGGAGGAGGCGCGCAGCGCCAAGGCGGAGTACGAGGGCCTGCGGGATCTTTATGCGCAGAAGATCAAAGCCTTTGATGATTCCAGGGAAGAGGAAGAGCAGAAGTTCGCCCGGGATGCCGCGCTGCAGCGCTATCATCTGGAGAATGAAATCAAGGAGAACCGCGCCTCGAACGAAGCCTTTGTCTCCAAAACCGTCCAGACCTTCAGCGAAAGCTATAACTACTATCTCAATCAGATCAAGCTGATGATGGATGCCCTTGGAAACGTGGCTGCCCAGACCGGCGAAGCCCTCTTCTCCCAGGACACGGCGGATCTGAAGGCCAAATTTGGCCAGAAGATGGTTGAAAAGCTGAGATCCGATACCGATCAGCTCCGGCAGGGGGAAGGGGATCTGCTGCTCATCGGAGCGCAGGAGGCCGCCCTTGCAGAAGAGGCGGCGGAGGAAGCGGATGAAACGCTGCGCGATCTGAAGGAGCTGGATTCCCTCGATCAGGAGGAAGCCTCCCCGGAGGAGCCCGAAGAGGAGCCCGAAGAGGAGCCGCTTCCGGAGGCTGAGCCCGAGGATGGGGAGGAAGACGCGGATGCCTTCACGGAGGAGGAGCCGCTCGACTGATCGGCGGATCTCACCTTCACACTGAAACAAGAAGAGGAATGCTTCCATGTCCACTGCCAAGCCTATGCGAAAGACCCGCAGGTTTCAGCGCGCCGCCAGCATCAGCCGGATCATCGCCCTCGTTTTCCTGGGCATCATTCTGCTGGGCACGGGGCTGCTGAGCCTGCCGGTCTCCTCTCGATCCGGCCATGCCGCGCCGCCCATGGTTGCCCTGTTTACCGCCACCTCCGCCACCTGCGTCACCGGGCTGACCCTGGCCGATACCTGGACCCAGTGGAGTCCCTTCGGCCAGACCGTGCTGCTGGTGCTGATTGAGGTCGGCGGCCTGGGCTTCATGTCCGTGGCCTCCATGGCCTATTTTGTGCTGCGCCGGAAAATCAGCATTCAGCAGCAGCTGGTCATCGCCGAATCCATCGGCGCCAGCAACATGAGCGATGTCACGCAGCATCAGAAAAAGCTGCTCATCCGGGCGCTGAGCGTGGAGGCCGCCGGCGCGCTGATTCTGACCCTTCGCTTCCTCCGGGACTTTTCCTTTCCGCAGGCGCTGAAGCTGGGGCTGTTTCACGCGGTTTCCGCCTTCTGCAATGCCGGATTTGATATTCTGGGCTTCCGTCAGCCGGGCTCCAGCCTCCTGCTCTGGGGGCGGGATCCGATCATCCTTCTGACCCTCTCCGTTCTCGTGATCCTGGGCGGCCTGGGCTTCCTCGTCTGGGACGAGGTGCTGCGGGAGCATCATCCCCGCCGCTGGAGCGTATATACCCGTCTGGTGCTGATCACCACCGCCGTCCTCCTGCTGGGGGGCACAGCCCTCTTTGCGGTGCTGGAATGGCAGAATCCCGCCACCCTGGGCACCTTCTCCGTACCGGAAAAGCTGCTGGCCG
The DNA here is from genome assembly GCA_946534455.1 of uncultured Clostridia bacterium. Taxonomy (GTDB): domain Bacteria; phylum Bacillota; class Clostridia; order Christensenellales; family Aristaeellaceae; genus Aristaeella. Next base: position 6,493 of record CAMNCR010000168.1, read on the forward strand.
CCTTTTTCCAGTCGGTCACCCTGCGCACCGCCGGCTTTGCCGCCCTGGATCAGGGGCTGCTGACGCCCGCCGGCAAAGGCGTTTCGATCTTTCTGATGCTCATCGGCGGCTCCTCCGGCTCCACGGCCGGCGGTCTGAAAACCGTTACGCTGGTGGTGCTGTTCCTCTTCCTGTGGAACCGCATCCGCGGGCGCTACACCGTCAGCGTGTTTCACCGCACCATTTCCAACGACCATGTGCTGAACGCCATCATGATTTTCATCCTGATGATCACGCTCAGCTTCTTCGGCGGCGCCTTCATTGCCGCCACCTCCCCCGTGGAGTTTACGGACGCGCTGTATGAATCCGTTTCCGCCATCGGAACCGTCGGCCTGACAGCCGGCGCCACCTCCCTGCTCACGCTGCCCGCGCAGCTTCTGATCGTGCTGTTCATGTACTTCGGCAGGGTCGGCGTGCTGACGATCAGCTTCGGATTCCTGAAGAAGCGGCCCGCGGGAGAAAAATACAAATATGCCAACACCGATCTGCTGATCGGATAACCCTGAAGGAGGAGTCTTATGCATTCCTATGTCATCATCGGACTGGGCCGTTTCGGGGCGGAAGCCGCCGTCAAGCTCTACAGCTACGGGGAAGAGGTCATGGCCATCGATATCAATGAAACGCTGGTGGATAAGATTGCCGATCGCGTCACCCGTGCCGTCGCGGCGGATGCGCGGGATGCGGATGTGCTGGAGCGGCTGGGCGTCGCCAATTTTGACCGCGCCATCGTTGCAGTCGGATCGGATCTGGCCGCGTCCGCCCTGATCACCATGAACCTGCACTCCCTGAAGGTGCCTCACATCATCTGTAAGGCGCACGATGCGACCCACCGGGAGATTCTGCAGCGTCTCGGCGCGGACCGGGTCATCATTCCGGAATGGGAAATGGCGGACAAGCTCGCCCTGGGGCTCACCTCCGCCGGAATCATGGAATATATTGAATTGTCGGAAGAATACGGGATCGTGGAAATGGAGCCGCCGGAGGCCTGGCTGGGGAAAAGCATCCGCGAGCTGGATCTTCGCTCCCGGTACGGGATCAATGTCCTGGCCCTGCGGCATGGAGAAAGCATTTCCATTCCGCCGGACATCAGCCTCCCCATCGACAGCGGCTGCACCCTGACCCTGCTCAGCAACTACAGCACGCTGAATAAGCTGCAGAAGCAGGACGCCCCGTAAGGTCCTCCCGCGTCCTCACGGATGAAAAGGTCTCCGCCGTCCCCATCGGAACAGGGAGGACAGCAGCTGTCCGGGCGTCCCCTCCCGGTCGTTCTGCAGGGGCGGAACCAGCAGCAGCGCCACCGCCAGCCGCAGGGCCACGGACAGCAGCACCAGAACCTTCATCCGGTCCAGCGCGCCGGTAAACAGGCCCGCTCCCTCCCACCATTCCAGGAGGGAACCGCCGGTCAGCGTCCCCAGCGTCACCCCGGCCAGGGAGGTGACGCAGGCAAACACCGCGATGTAGGAGGGACGCGTTTCATCCGGCGACGCGGACAGCTGCATGCTGTTTGCCGCCAGGTTGCACGCGCTCCAGAACATGGCGCCGAAGAAGTTCCGCAGCAGCACGGGCCATACGCTCCCCGGAACGGAGAGCAGATAGAATCCGTCGGTCAGCGAGGTCGCCACCGCGGCCACCATCATCACGCTGCGGCAGCCGAAGGTGTTCAGCGCCCGCCCCCATCGGCTCATCACGAACACCGTCGCCACCGATGCCGCGGCCGTGCCGAAGAGCATCATCTGCGTAAAGCTCAGTCCCATCTCGTTGACGGAATAGCGGCTGAGATAGGGAGCGCAGAGATTGGATGTGAAGCACCAGGCGGTCCACATGACCGTCAGCCGCAGGAATGGACGATTCCGGAATACTTCCTTCATCATGCCGCCCAGCCGGATCCTTCTGGCAGGGGCGGTATATTTTTCTTCACAGAAGCCGAAGCAGATCATGTCCAGCATGCCCACCGTGCCGCCCAGCAGGAAGATGATGACATATCGCCGGTCCAGCGGCAGCGTATCCAGCAGCCGGGCCACCAGGATCCCGAAGCCAAGGTTCACCACGGCGACAATCATATCCCGGACAGACAGCCATCTGCCCCGGATTTCCTCCGGTGCCAGATCTGAAAACCAGGGAAACCAGCACACATTAATCACCGCGGAGCAGCAGGAGGAGATGCCCAGCAGGAAGATCAGCGTCCAGAGCTGCAGCCAGGACGGATCCGTGGGCACCACCAGCGGAATCAGGCCGAACACGAGCCAGAGCGCGCGTGAAAACAGCCCCAGCGTCAGCATGTATTTTTTCCGATGATGTGTTCTGTTCACCAGCAGGGAGAAGGGAATCTGCAGCAGCGCCGCAGCCTGCGGGATGCCGTTCATGACGCCGAAGGCCAGATCCCCCGCCTTCAGCTGGTTGGCCAGTCCGATCATGGCGGTGGTTCCGCTTCCGCAGATCATCCCGTGAAGGTTGCCGAAGATGTTGCCCAGCAGAATCAGAGACAGACTGCGCCGGACAGCCTGCGGAAGCCCGGCCTCCGCGTAGAGCAGAAAGAGAGGAAACCGGGCAGCCCATCCAGACAGTTTCCGCATGACCTGTATATCCTTTCTGATTCGCCTGTTCCTCCGTCCTCAGTCGGACAGATCCATGTCCGGCGTAATCTGGAGGGTATAATCCGGAAACGCCTGCTGAATTTCCTCCGTGATAATCCGGAGGCCTTCCTTCGCTTCAATATCAAAGCTGAAAACCACGTCCAGCCGCATCATCTTTTCCTGCGTGTTCACATAGAAGCCGTGATACTGCAGCGCCCATTCATGGGACAGGACGATTTCCTGCACGCGGTTTCGAATCCGCACCGCCTCGGTGTCTCCCGTATTGTAGGCATACACCCCGATGGCGGTCAGAATCACGCCCGTCTGCTGGAAGACCTTCGTCTCGGCCTGCCGGCTCAGCCGGTCCACCTCTTCCACCGTCATGGTGTCCGGCACCTCGATGTGAACGGACGCATAGTTCCGGTCCGGCCCGTAGTTATACACGATCAGATCATACGCGCCGCGGACATGCTCCTCCGCCGCAAGGATGCGCTTGATTTCCTGCGTAATCTCCGCGTCGGCCCGGTGGCCAAGGATTTCGTTCAGCGTCTCCCCCATCATTTCGTAGCCGGCCTTGATGATCATCACCGCGATAAAAACGCCTACATAGGCCTCCAGCGAAATGCCCGTCGTCAGAAACAGGATCGCGGAGGCCAGGACGCTGGCCGACAGGATCGCGTCGAAGGCCGCGTCCGAGCCAGAGGCCACCAGGGCGCCGGAGTTGACGCGCTGCCCCTGCTTTTTGACGTACCGTCCCAGCGCCAGCTTGACGACCACCGCCACCGCCAGGATGATCAGCGTCATGGTGGAATAGTCCGCTTCCTCGGGATGAATGATTTTCTTCACCGATTCGATCAGGGAGGTCAGGCCTGCATACAGCACCAGCGCCGCCACCACCATGGAGCTGAGATACTCAATCCGCCCATGCCCCATGGGATGCTTTTTATCCGGAAGTCTGCCCGCCAGCTTGGTCCCGATGATGGTGATCACCGAGGA
>CAMNCR010000169.1 GCA_946534455.1 uncultured Clostridia bacterium
GGGGCGCTTTCTCCCCCTCTCCCGATTTTCACAGAGCGGATCAGGGGGCAGCCACGCATGATCACCGACGAAAAGCGGCATTCCGCTTCTCCTTCCCTTCAGGAGGTCCTGGAGATCCTTTCCGAAAGAAAAAAAACGTCCACGCGGCTGTTTGTCACGCTGGACGGACCCTGTGCCACCGGCAAAACCACGCTGGCCCGGCAGCTGGCGGAGGCCTGTCAGGGGCAGGTGATTCATACGGATGATTTCGTCATTCCCCATGCCCGGAAAACGCCGGAGCAGCTGGCCATTCCCGGGGGAAACTGCGATGTGGACCGGCTGGTGCGGGAGGTCGTGCTTCCCTATACGCAGGGCAAAACCGTCTGCTACCGCCGATACGATTTCCGGGCGGACCGCCTTCTGCCCGCGGAACCGCTGGCCGAGACCGGCCTCCTGATTCTGGAGGGCAGCTACTGCAATCTGCCCCCGATCCGGGAGCGGGCCGACCTGCGGCTGTTTCTGACCGCCTCCCGGGAAACCCGGGTCGCCCGGCTGCGAAAGCGGGAATCCCCCGCCTCCCTGCAGCGCTTTTTCGATCTCTGGATTCCGCTGGAGGACGCCTATTTCGACGCCTTTCATCTGCCGGATGAGGGCTGCCTGCTGCTCCGCTCCTCCGAGGACCCGGCGCCGGAATCCGGCTGCCCCTGAGGCGGCAGCGCGGTCGGTCTTCCTTTTACGCCAGCCTCAGCTCGTCCAGCGCATATCGGACCATTTCGTCCACAGAGTCTTCCTCCTCCGCGGCGGTCAGCTGGGACAGCCAGGGATGCGCCTCCATCCAGGCGGACAGTTGCTTTTCCAGGGTCTCCTGATTCATGGAACGATCACTCCTCAATGGCAGCAGAATGCAGGCGGAAGGCCCTTCCGCACGATGAATCAACGCCAAAAACCGCTATAGATTGTACACCCCGCCCACGAAAAACACAAGAACCCGGCCTGTTCTTCTGTTGCCCCTTTTCCTTCCGCCGAGAACTTCATCTGCCCGAAACGCGCAGGATTGGTTTTTTTCCCTTTTTTTCTGAAATCTTCATTGCAATCCCGCTGCGGCGGCATTATACTTTCATTCACATCCGGCCCCGCGAAGGGGACGCTTCCGCCGATCCTCCGGCCTCTGGTTCTCCGGCGCAGGCCCGCGGGCATTTCCGCCCCCACCCGTCATCCGAATCTTCGCCTCTTTTGGATCCTGTTTTCCACCCTTTATCCGTTTTTGTGTTCCGGTTTGGTTTATCTCCCACCGACAGGCTGATCCCCGACTCTCAGAATGGAGGCTGCGCACATGGATACCATCTATCTGGCAGGAGGCTGCTTCTGGGGAACCCAGAAGTTTTTTGACCAGTTCCAGGGTGTCATTTCCACCCAGGTCGGATACGCCAACGGTCCGGATTCCGCCCCCAGCTATCAGGACGTCTGCGCCGACAGCGGACATGCGGAAACCGTCCGGATCGACTATGATCCCTCCGTCATGCCGCTTTCCCGCCTGCTGCAGTATTATTTTATGGCCATTGATCCGCTGTCCGTCAACCGGCAGGGGCACGATGAAGGCATTCAGTACAGAACCGGCATCTACTACACGGATGAAGCGCAGCTGCCGGAGATCCGGTCCGTCTTCTCCGCCAAGGAGCAGGAGCTCGGCGCAAAGCTCGCGGTGGAGGTCCTTCCGCTGAAAAACTTCTTTCCCGCGGAGGAATACCATCAGAAATACCTGGATAAAAATCCCGGCGGCTACTGTCATCTGTCCGGAGAGCTGCTGCATCTCCGGCAGTGAACGGATTTCCACGAAAAAAGCTTCGGCTACCGATGACCGAAGCTTTTTTCTGTTCCGATTCTTCTTCGTCCCCCTCGGGAATCCCCCCGGGGTCAGTCGTCCTCACTCACGTGCATGCCTTCCCGAAGAAGCATCAGCGCGTTCTGGTGGCGGAGCTTGACGGCTCCGTAGCTCAGTCCCATCATTTTCGCGATCTCCGTCAGCGGCTTCCCGTCGTAGTACCGGAGCACGATAATGTCCATCAGCTGCCGGGGCAGCCTTTTCAGGGCGCCGGCCAGCTCGCTCAGGGTTTCCTGGCTCAGCAGGCCCTCGTCCACCTCGGTGTCGTCCGAAAGGTTTTCATCCAGCTCCTCGGTCTGCCGGCTCCGGCGGAAATGATCGATGACCGTGTTGCGCGTAATCGTGAAAACCCAGGTGCTGATGGAGGCCTTGGTCTCATCGAAGTCCTCCAGCTTGCGCTGGACCTTCATAAACACCTCGGAGCAGAGATCCTCCGCGTCCGCCCGGTTTCTGATCCGGGCGGAAATGTAACCCATCACCTTGCCATGATAGTCCGTATAAACCTGTTCGAGGCTCGGAGCGCTCAACGCTTCTCCCCGTTGTCCTTCTTCATCTGAAAGGCTTCCGGAGTCCCGGCCGCGGACACCCATTCCATTTCGTCCATGCTCAGCTCCCGAGCGGAATACCGGCTGTGGACGGAATCGATGACCGCCTGAAGATCCGCGTTCCTTTCAAACTTCTGATAATCGAACAGTGCCGTCAGTTTACGTTCCACTGTTCTCGCCCCCTTCCATCGTGATTCACTAGTTCATACGGAGCTGCCGGCAAGATGGCAGTTCATTCTGTAAAAAACGGATTCCCCAACGGGCTCCCATGAAGATTATAGCGTAACGTCCCTTTGGGATCAATCCATCCGGACGCGTCCCGGGAAAAAAACGAAAAAAAATCTTCCGAATCCGGAAAAATGCTGTATACAGTCTGTCCGCCATGCGATATAATCCGGCCAAATCGGAAAGGGAACGGCAGCGTGCGTCATGAAGCGGAAAGCGATTTTTCATCTCCCGGGGCTCTTTGAGTTTTATGATCTGTACCGGCTCTTCCTGCCCCTGTTCAGGGAGCATCGGGAGTGGTTCTATGACGGGTGCGAAATCGGATCCATTTACGGGGCTCCGGCTGTCTGCCTCTGGGGCGGGGGCCGGGTTGGCTTCGGAGAGGCAGCTCCGGAGCAGGTGGCCGCCCTCATGCGGGATTCCGGCATTTCCGCCCGGCTCACCTTCAGCAATTCCCTGCTGCGGCCGGAGCATCTGGCGGATCCGGCCTGCAATGCCCTGTGCCGGCTTTTCGAACAGAACGGCGAGGTCCCCTGCGGCATCATCCTCAGCTCCGATCTCCTGCTGGATTATCTCCGGCAGCGCTATCCGACGTTTTATTATGTCTCCTCCACCACCAAGGTGCTGACCTCCTTTTCGGCCCTGCAGGCGGAAATCAACCGGCCGGAATTCCGGTATGTCGTGCCGGATTTCCGGCTGAACGCCGCCTTTGAGCAGCTCTGCAGCCTGACCCCGGCGCAGAAGGAGAAGGTCGAGCTGCTGTGCAACGAATGCTGCTGGTTTGACTGTCCCGACCGGCGGGCCTGCTATGAAAACGTCAGCCGGAAAAACCTGGGGGAGCCCTGCGAGGATCACCGCTGCGTGTCCCCCCGCGCTGAAAGGGGCTACCGCTTTTCCGATGCCATGGAGAATCCCGGCTTCATCGGCATCGACGCCATCCGGAACCGGTTTCTGCCGGCAGGCTTCTCCCACTTCAAGATCGAGGGCCGAAGCCTGGGCAGCGCCGTGGTGCTCGAATTTCTGCTGTACTATCTGACAAAGCCGGAGCACCAGCTCCGCGTCCGGGAGGAGATCTATCTGGACAGCTCCCTGGATCTGTTCTGAGGCGCGCCGCGGCTTCCGCAGGGCCCGTCGCAGAGCGGGTGCCCGCTTCCCGTCCCGGCGGCTTGCAAAACCCCGCACGGCATGCTATAATTCGGCTGTTGCTCTGGAGCGGTATCGAAGCGGTCATAACGGGGCTGACTCGAAATCAGTTTGGCGGCAACGCCACGTGGGTTCGAATCCCACCCGCTCCGCAC
>CAMNCR010000170.1 GCA_946534455.1 uncultured Clostridia bacterium
CATGTCCAGGATTTCAATGGGGACGGCCGGGCGGAAATCATCCTGAAGACGGCCCCGGGCACCCGCGTCGGCCTCTGGGATGAGCGGAGCGGCCGGGTGACCTATCCCCGGGACGACCGGCACATCGTGGGCGGGCAGGAAGGGTTCGACTGCACCACGGATCAGTTCATCCGGGACTTTGAGGAGGGGAACGCGGAGGCACTGAAGCGGAAGTGGTCGCTTTTCAACGGGTTCGACATCTGCTACCGCTCCCCCGTGCGCAGCGAGGATAACGACGGGCCCAACGACCCCGACAGGAAGGCCTGGATCAAATCCTACCACATCGGGCCCATGGGACCGGGCCACCGGGAGTATGTGACGGCCATCGGCTATGACGGCAGCCAGGGGGTGATACTGGACACGGTGGATTACGCCTTCCCCTGGACCACGGTCTCCGCGGACGGAGACGATTTTGCGCTGGATCCCATGACCCAGCGGGGCAATTTCTGCACGATCACCCGGCCGCTGCCCGGAGCGGATACGCTGGACAGCTACAAGGTGCAGGTGATGCAGGAGAAGGATGGCTATTTCCTCTCCCACCGCTGGAAATATCCGATCTGGGGAGACGGGCAGGGGAACCGGGCCAACCGGTACGCGGGCGGCGTCGCCTGCCTGGACGGGGAAAGAAACTATGCCGTGATTCAGCGCGGCTATTACCAGAGAACCACCTTTGCCGCCTACACCATGGAGGGGAGCAGGCTTCTGCCGCCGGCAACCTTTGACTCGGAGGATCCGGCGTGCTGGACGCTGGGTCCCGGCCCGGATCTCTACCGGGCGCGCGGGAACCATTTTACGGATATGGCGGACATCGACCGGGACGGCCGGGATGAGGTTGTGCTTAAGGGCATGAATCTCCAGCTGTCCGGGGACGGAAAGCACCTGCTGCCCCGGGTGCTGTGCGGGGATATTCTGCCCATGCTGGAGGGCACGGGACGGCAGCCCGCCTTCGGGGAAAACATGGCGACGGAGGAAATCCGCCGGACGGCGGGCAATGCCTGGGCGGGCCTGCAGCACGGGGACCGGAGCGCGCTGCTGCCGGTGAACGCGGAGGGAGAGATCCGCCTGTACTCGGGAACGGAGGAATACACCCTCGACGACCGGCATACCGGGCGCCAGTACGGATGGCTGCCCGGACCGGAGGCCCATGATCCCAACCGGGGACTCCGGTGGAAGGCGGGCGAGCTGGTGAAGGAAAGCTCCCTGGTTTTCGGAGAGTTTTCCGGGGACGACGACGAAGGCTCCGTGGCGGGAAATTTCTCCAACCGCTGGCCGGGAGCCATGGCGGGCGGATCGGAACGCGGATGCCGGGTGCGGAGCCTGGTGGACGGGCGCGTGCTGACGGAGACGGACTGCCCCCGGGGCCTCCCTCAGGGTGAAAACGCCCTCTGGTTCGGCCCGGGACTGACGCACTACGCATGCAACGGAAGCGAGATTCACAGGCCGGATCAGGAGTCGCTGCGCTTTGAGCCCTATCTGACCACCGGGCTGATTTCCACGGGCAGCAAGAGGACGCCGACGCTCAAGGCGGACCTGTTCGGAGACTGGCGGGAGGAGCTGATTCTGACCGACGCGCAGAACCGGATCGTCATCGTGCGGACGCTGGCGCTCACCGCGTACGGCATTCGCTGCCTGATGCACGATCCCTGGTACCGCAACGCGGTGGCGAACCAGAATATCTGCTACAATCAGGTGGGCTTCGCCTCCTTCTATCTGGGGGACGAGGCGCCCCTGCCGGCGAGGCGCACGGATATCCGCTGCCGGTGAGCCGGCAGCGGTCAGGAAGAAATGGATGAGACGGGAGGATCGGGATGAACTGGGATATCGTCTGCGCGGGAATGGCGCTGGTGGACTCGATCATCAGGGGCTTTGATCCGGAACCGGTTTCCGCGTCCGGATTCCGGGCCGCATCAGGCACCCTGAACGCGGGCGGCGAGGCCGTGAACGAGGCGATCGCCGCGGCGAAGCTGGGATGCAGAACGGCCATTCTCTGCGCGCTGGGAGAGGATGGCGCGGGGGACATGGTCAGAGCCGCCCTGCGCAGGGCGGAGGTCTGCACGGATCTGATTGTCCGAAGCCCCGAGACGCCCGTGACAACCCTGTTTGTGCGGGAGGACGGCTCGAGAAGGTCCATTACCAATGAAGCCCACCGGTACAATTTTCATCCGGAGCAGTATCTGTCCCGCATCCGCGGGGCGAAAGCGCTGATTCTGGGCTCCCTGTTCCGGGCGCCCTTCGACGATCCGGACCTGATTCTGGCGGTGGTGCGCGGCGCGAAGGACGCGGGGCAGCTGGTGATGGCGGATACCAAGCTGCCCAACTTCAGAAAGCTGAGCCTGGCGGATGTGCGCGGCGCGCTCCCCTGGATCGATTATCTCACGCCCAACGAGGACGAGGCCAGATTTCTGACGGGCCTGGAGGAGCCGGAGGCGATGGCGGACGCGCTGCTGGAGCAGGGCGTCAGAAACGTGATTCTCAAGCTGGGGCCCAGAGGGTGCCTGCTGAAGAACCGGGAGGGGATGCTGCGCCTGCCGGCTTACCGGATTCACGCGGTGGATGCCACGGGCGCGGGGGATCACTTTGTGGCGGGATTCACCTCGGAAATCATCCGGGGAAGCACGCCGGAGGAGGCGCTGCGCTTTGGCAATGCCTGCGGCGCCATCTGCACGACCGCGGTCGGCGCTGGCACGGCCCTGGAGAGCCGGGAGCAGGTGCTGGACTGGATGCGAAACAGGCCCCTGTGAGACGGCGCTCCGGGGCCTGAGGACAGGTTCGATGACGGCTCAGAGGCTTTCCAGGAAGGAAAGCATGCTGCGGTAGACCCGCTCCCGATCCGCTTCATTGAGGATTTCATGGCGCATGCGGGGAAGGGTTTCCACCCGCAGACGGTCAAACCCCGATTCCTTCAGCACCCGCAGGGATTCGGCCCTGCCCGCCTCTCCGCCGGTGCAGGGATCCTCCGCGCCGGAAATCAGCAGCATGGGCAGATGCGGGGCCGGATGCTGCACCAGCTGAGGCCGGGCGATATCCCGAAGGAGGCAGAAAAGGGTCTGATAGCTGCCGATGGTGAAGGGAGCGCCGCAGAGCGGGTCCGCGGCATAGGCCTGCCAGTTTTCCTCCCGGAAGGACAGCCAGGCCAGCGGGGACGGCGCGTCCTTCACTGCCCGGGAGAAGCCGCCCAGCACCATGCCGTCCAGCAGCCGGGAATGGGCCCGGGGCCCCTTCATGGCGCTGAGCAGCGAAGCGATGCGGACGCCCATCGCGGCGGCCTTCTGAGGATTGGGGTATCCGCTGAGAATGACCCCCGCAAAATCCTGGCTGCGGGTCTGCAGCAGACGCCGGGCGATGATGGTGCCCATGGAGTGGCCCAGCAGAAAAACCGGCTTTCCGGGGCAGACGGACCGGGCTTTTTCCAGCAGCACCTCCTCATCCTGGAGCAGGAGCCGGTCCCCGTCCCGGTCCGCGATATGGCTGAGAAGCGGCGCGTCCGGTCCGTGACCGCGCAGATCGGCGGTGACCAGGGTGTATCCCTGATCGCGCATCCACAGGGCAAAGGGCTCATAACGGTTCTGATATTCCTCCATGCCGTGAATCACCCGAATGACGGCCCTGGGCTGATCGGCCTCGTAGATCCGGACGCTCAGCCTGTATCCATCTGCGGAGAGCACGGTTTCCTGTCTGTACTGCGACATGCTGATTCCCCCTCTGTTCTTTTTTTTCCGCTGCCTGCATGATACACGCTTTGAAGCGGATTTGCAACGGAAAGGGGACAGACGGACGGACAGGAGCCTCCCGCGGGCGGGGCGGCCCGGGGAGGAAGGCACACGGGGACGGGCAGAAGAAGCATCAAAAAAACAGTGCGCGGCGCCCCGCCTCTGATACAATGAGGGAAACATGACTGCGCTGCGCAGGAAAGGAAGAGAACCGGATGAAAATTGGCTGCGTAAAGGAAATCAAAAACAACGAATTCCGCGTGGGGCTGACGCCGGACAATGTGAAGGCCTATGTCGCCGCGGGGCACCATGTCTACATGGAAAAGGGTGCGGGCGTGGGCTCTGGATTCTCGGACAACGAATATGTGGACGCCGGAGCGTCGCTGATTGACAACGCCGCGGATGTCTGGCACCTGGTGGATATGATGATCAAGGTCAAGGAGGCGCTGCCGTGCGAGTATCCGCTGTTTCACGAGGGACTGGTGCTCTATACGTATCTGCACCTGGCGGCGGACCGGGAGCAGGCGGACGCGCTGCTGGCCGGCCGGGTGAAGGCGGTTGCCTACGAGACGCTGCAGGAGGCGGACCGCTCCCTGCCCTGCCTGGCGCCCATGTCCCAGATCGCGGGACGGCTGTCCATTCAGGAGGGCGCTAAATATCTGGAAAGAAAATACGGCGGAGAGGGCATCCTGCTGGCGGGCGTTCCGGGAACCCCGAAGGCCAACGTGGTGATCCTCGGCGGCGGAACGGTGGGCATGAACGCCTGCAAGATCGCCGTGGGCATGGGAGCCAATGTGACGATTCTGGACATCAACCTGAAGCGGCTGGAGGAGCTGGACAATCAGTTCGGCGCGCACATTCAGACGCTGCTGTCCACGGACAGCAATATCGAACGGGTCGTGAAGGACGCGGATCTGGTGATCGGCTCGGTGCTGATTCCCGGCGGCAGCACGCCCAAGCTGTTCAAGCGGAAATATCTCTCCGAAATGAAGGAGGGCGCCGTGTTTGTGGATGTGGCCATCGACCAGGGCGGATGCGGGGAAAGCAGCCATGTGACCACCCACGACGATCCGGTTTACGTGGAGGAGGGCGTTGTGCATTACTGCGTGGGCAACATGCCCGGCGCGGTTTCCAGAACCAGCACCATCGCCCTGACCAACGCCACCCTGAAGTACGGCCTTCAGATTGCCGGATGCGGACTGGAGGAGGCCTGCAGAAAGAGCCAGGCCATCGCCTCCGGCGTGAACTGCTACGCGGGCCGGGTGACCAACGCCAACGTGGCGAAGGCGCTGGGCTATGCCTTCACGCCCCTGGCGGACATTCTGGAGGGATAAAAACCGGCTGCCGGGAAACAGGGATGCCGCATGCGGCCCGGCGCGCGAGGAGCGCGCCGGGCCGTCCTTGCGGTTGCGGGGCGCCTTCCCGCGGAGGGCAGGGGGGGAAAGCCTTGCATTGACCGCGGCGGGTCTGCTATAATCAGAAATTGTGTTCGGGAGGGATGAGGATGCGCTGCAGCTGCAAACAGTGCGGAACGTACATGATTCAGACGGAAAGCGAACGGCTGGGCTGTGCCTGCCCGGAATGCGGATACCGCTGCGATGACTGCCTGGGGACCAACACGGTGGTGAGCCGGGACCGGCTCAGAGAGCTGGCGGCGGATCCCCGGTTTTCACAGGAGAACCTGGACGCCTCCTTTATGCGGGAGGAGCCGGACGAATGGATGGAAAGACGAGGCGAATGAAGATGAACTGGTTTCTGGATGTGCTGCGGGGCATGGTGATCGGTCTGGCGAACGTGATTCCCGGCGTCTCCGGAGGCACGATGATGGTCTCCATGGGCATTTACGACAAGCTGATTTACAGCATCAACCACCTGTTCCGGGAGCTGAAGGCCAGCGTGAAAACGCTGCTGCCCTACCTGGTGGGGATGGTGGCGGCCATTCTGCTGGGCTCCTTTGCGCTGAAGGCGGCGTTTGCGCAGTTTCCGCTGCCCACCAACGCGCTGTTCATCGGGCTGATTCTGGGCAGCCTGCCGCTGATTCTGCAGCAGATGAAGGGTGAAAAAATCGGCTGGCAGGGCGTGCTGGTCTTTGTGCTGTTCTTTGCGCTGGTGGTCTGGCTGAAGGCCATTGAGCAGGAGAACGCGGTGGCCCTGACCCTGAACCTGGGAACGGTGCTGCTGCTGTTCCTGCTGGGGGCCGTCTGCTCCGCCGCGATGGTGATTCCGGGGGTCAGCGGAAGCATGATCCTCAAGACGCTGGGATACTACGAGCCCGTGGTGACGGAAGCGATTCCGGGCCTGGTGAAGGGACTGACGGGCGGGGACTGGAGCCTGGTGGGAGCCAACGCGGGCATTCTGGTGCCCTTTGCACTGGGAATCGTGGCGGGCATCTTTGGCATCGCCAAGCTGATTGAGGCCCTGATGAAGCGCTGGAAGGGGAGAACCTACTGCGCCATCCTGGGCATGGTGCTGGCCTCCCCCGTGGTGATCCTGATGGATACCAGCATCTATGAGGGCTTCTCCTTCGGCGTGTGCGCGGCTTCGGTCGTCGCGCTGGCGGCAGGCGGGCTGATCGCCTGGAAGCTGGGCGGAGACCCGGAAGAGGCAAAAGCGTGAATCGAGCCCGGCCAGGTGCCGGGCTCCTTTCAAAATTGCCTGTGGAAAAAGAAATCAGCCTGAGATATAATGAAAGCAATCTGAAATCGGGAGGCGTGCATATGCGCAAGGGGATCGCGCTGGGGCTGGCGCTGCTGCTGGGGCTGGCGTGCTGCTTCGGGGCCGCGGCGGAAACCACCCAGAAGGCGCCGGACTTCGTGCTGGAGGGCCTGGATGGAGGCAGCAGCAATCATAACTGGGAAACCAACCTGTTCTTTGCCCGGATGCAGGAGCGCACCGGGATCAGCTTCCAGTTCCGGCAGTATACGGAGGACAGCCAGTGGGCGGAGCGGAAGAAGGCCCTGCTGGCGGGAGAGGATCTGCCGGACGTGCTGTTCAAGGCCGGGCTGACGGCCAGCGAGACGCGGGATCTGTATGCCGCGGGGGTGCTGCTGGATCTCCGGCCCTATCTGGAGGCGCAGGCGCCGGACCTCTGGGCGCTGCTGCAGGCGCATCCGGACTGGATGGACGCCATCACCCTGCCGGACGGCGCCATTCCGGCGCTGCCCGGGCTGAACGAGCTGGCCAACGCCAACCTGATGTGGATCAATACCGAGTGGCTGGGACGGCTGAAGCTGGAAAAGCCCACCACGGCGGAGGAGCTGACGGAGGTGCTGCGCCGCTTCAAGGCGGAGGACCCCAACCGGAACGGCCGGGCGGACGAAATTCCGCTGGGGTTTTCGAGCATGTGGGATCTGCGCTTCCTGGCGCATGCCTTCGGCATCCTGGATAACGACTATTATCTTTCCGTGCGGGACGGGCAGGTGATGTCCTCCCTGACCTCGGAGGGGAACCGGCAGTTCCTGACCTGGCTGCATCAGCTGTGGACGGAAGGGCTGCTGGATCAGAACGGATTTACCACCAATGACAGCCTGCGCCAGATCACAGACGAAAAGCAGGCCGTTCCCTACGGCGTGCTGCTGACGCCGAACCCGCTGCTGCTGATGCCCGCCGCATCGATCGGTCAGTATGAGACGCTTCTGCCGCTGACCTTCGAGGGCCGGCAGGAGTACAGGGATCTGCTGGGCTGCGTGGTGCGGGGCACCTTTGGCATCACGCGCGCGTGCGCGGAGCCGGAAAAGCTGGTGGCCTGGGTGAACACGCTGTACACGGAGGAAGGCAGCCGGCTGGCCCAGAGCGGGCTGGAAGGGGAGGACTACTTCTGGAACGAGGACGGATACTGGGAGTGGAACGCGGATCTGACCACGGTGGCCAATCAGATTCTGCCGGAGAGCACCATCGCGGAGGGCGGCACTGCGCCGGGCTGGACCGGCGCGGAGTTCCAGCTGAAATACGCGGAGGAGGACACCCGGCGGAGCATTGAAATGCTGCATGAATACCGGCAGTATCTGCGCCTGCCCTATCCCATGGTGACGCTGAGCGTCGAGGATGAAGCCCGGGCCGCGGAGCTGCAGGCGGGACTCATGTCCTACGCGGAGCCGGCGATGGCCGCCTTCGTGACCGGCGACACGGAGCTGAACGACGAGAGCTGGGATGCCTTCGTGCGCGAGGTTGAGGAACGGCATCTGCAGGAGCAGATCGATCTCTGGCAGAAATATATCAGGCCCTGAAAGCGGGATGGAGGAATGCAGACATGAGCCGCAGTGAAGAAAGAATCCGGAAACTGGAGTCGGCGGAGGTCCGGGCGCAGCTGTCAGCCCTGTACGGGCAGGCGCAGCTGAAGGCCCAGACGGAACGCCATGCCGCGCTGCTGCGCCGGCACGAGAGCGTCTACGGCGAGCGGGAGAAGGTGTGCCTGATCAGCGCGCCGGGACGCACGGAAATCGGCGGCAATCATACGGATCATAACCATGGCCGGGTGCTGGCCGCCTCGGTCAATCTGGACGCGCTGTGCGCCGTTTCTCCCCGGGAGGACCTGCTGGTGCATTTTGACAGCGAGGGCTACGCGCCGATCACGCTGAGCCTGGAGGAGCTGGCGCCGCGGGAGGAGGAGCAGGGAACCACGGCCGCGCTGATCCGCGGCGTGGCCAGCGGCATGAAGGACGCGGGCTATGCCATCGGCGGATTTGACGCGGTGGTGACCTCCACCGTGGCCGGCGGCAGCGGACTGAGCAGCTCGGCGGCCCTGGAGGTCATGCTGACGGGGGTCTTTGACGGGCTGTACAACCGGTTTGAGATGCCCTATGTCCAGCGGGCTCAGATCAGCCAGCGGGCGGAAAACGTCTTCTTCGGCAAGCCCTCGGGGCTGCTGGATCAGATGGCGAGCGCCGCGGGGGGCCTGGTGACGGTGGATTTCCGCGATCCGGCGCGGCCTGAGATTGAGACGCTGAGCTATGACTTTGCGGGCAGGGGCTATGCCCTGGTCGTGGTGGCGACGGGCGGCTCTCACGCAAACCTGACGGATCACTACGCGGCCATTCCGCAGGAAATGAAGGCCGTGGCAGGCTATTACGGACAGGAAACCCTGCGGGGCGTGACGGCGGAGCAACTGCTGGCGGACGCGGGCGAGCTGCGCCGGCGCTATGGCGACCGGGCGGTGATGCGCGCGTTCCACTTTGTGCTGGAGAATGACCGCGTGCCGGAGCAGGTGGCCGCGCTGCGGGAGGACCGGATGCCGGATTTCCTGCAGCTGATTATCGACAGCGGACGGAGCTCCTTCATGTATCTGCAGAATGTTTTCGCGGACAACCGGGATCAGAGCCTGAGCCTGGCGCTGTGCATGGCGGAAAGGCTGCTGGCGGGGAAGGGCGCGTGGCGCGTGCATGGCGGCGGCTTTGCCGGAACCACGCTGAACTTCGTGCCCCTGGATCAGGTGGAGACCTTTGTGGCCGCGATGAACCGGACCTTCGGGGATCAGGCCTGCACGGTGCTGAACATCCGTCCGGCCGGCGCGGCGATGATCGGAGACTGAGGCAGCATGCGGACGAAGAGCGCGCAGGAGACAAGACGGCTGGGCAGGCGGCTGGCGCAGCAGCTGCGGGAAGGAGATGTTCTCCTGCTCCGCGGCCCGCTGGGAGCCGGCAAGAGCGAGCTGACCCGGGGGATCGCGGAGGGGCTTGGCATCCGGGAAACGGTGACCAGCCCCAGCTTTACGATCCTGAACGTGTATGAGAGCGGCAGAGTGCCGCTGTACCACTTCGACTGGTACCGGCTGAACTCGGAAGAGGAGCTGTACGAGCTGGGAATGGACGAATATCTGGGCGGAGACGGCATCGCGGCGGTGGAATGGCCGGAGCAGTGCCCGGAGGCCGTGCCGGAGAGCTGCCTGGACATTGTGCTGACCCCCGGGGAGGGGGAGGAGCGGGACATCCGCTGGACCTCCCGGGGCGATTTTCGACGGATTGACCTGGAGAGTGCGGAGGGAGAGCGGACGGAATGATGCTGCTGGTCATCGATACCTCGGGCCCGGTGTGCGGCGTCGCGGTGATGAGCGAGGCGCGGGTTTTCTGCGAGCTGACCGCGCAGAATCGGAATACGCATTCCGCCAGCCTGATGCCCATGGTGGAGCAGGCGCTGGCCCTCAGCGGCAGGGATCTGGCGGAGATGGACGCGCTGGCGGTGGTCACGGGTCCGGGAAGCTTTACGGGCGTTCGCATCGGCGTGGCGACGGCCAAGGGACTGGCCCAGGGGGCCGGCCTGCCCTGCGTGCCGGTGGACGCGCTGGAGGCCCTGGGCCGGTCCGCGGGCCTGTTTGAGGGCGTGATCTGTCCGATTCAGGATGCGCGGGCGGGCCAGGTTTACGGCGCGGCGTTCCGGAATCAGGAGCGGCTGCGGGAAAACCGGGCCATCGCGCTGACGGATTTCCTGGAGGACATCGACGGGCTGGGCGACCGCTTCCTGTTCGTGGGGGACGGCGTCGCGGTTCACCGGGAGGCCATCGCCGGGCGCCTGGGGCAGCGGGCGGTTTTCGCGCCGGCGCATCTTGGCTATCTGCGGCCCGCGGCGGCCGGGAGCCTCGCGCTGGAAAACCCGGAACGGATGGATTTCCGTTCCCTGCGGGAAACGTATCTGCGGCCGCCGAATGCCCAGAAGAATAAAAAGCTGCTGGAGGCCATGGCTCATGAGTGAATTGACGCTGCGCCGCATGCATCTGAGCGACACGGCGGAGGTGGCGCGCATTGAGGCGGAGACCTTCGCAAGGCCCTGGAGCGAGGATTCCTTCCGGCAGGAGCTGGAGAGAAACGTGGCGGCCCGGTATCTGGTGGCGGAGACGGAGGGAAAGGTGATCGGCTACGCCGGGGCCTGGATCATTCTGGATGAAAGCCACATCACCAACATCGCGGTGGCGGAGGCCTGGCGGGGACGGGGGATCGGCGAGGCGCTGACGCGCAAGCTCCTCTGGTATCTGTCCAACCTCGGCGCCAGCTACGCAACGCTGGAGGTCCGGGTCAGCAACGAACGGGCCATCGCGCTGTACACCAAGCTGGGCTTCATCCGGGTGGGCCGGAGGAAAAAATACTATGAGGATAATGACGAGGACGCTTTCCTGATGGTATGCGAGAAGCTGCCGCCGGCGGAGGAAGACTTTACGGAAATGCAGTGATCGGGAGGAGACAGACATGAGTCGGGTATTTATCACGGTGCTGGACGCGGTGGGCGCGGGAAACGCGCCGGACGCGGCGGAATACGGAGACCAGGGCGCCAACACGCTGGGGCATGTGATCGCCGCCCGGAATCCCTCCCTGCCGGCGATGGGCGCGCTGGGCCTGAGCCGCATTCCCGGGACGGGCTATCCCGAAGGGGGGCCGGTCCGGGGCGCCTACGGACGGGCGATTGAAAAGAGCCGGGGCAAGGATACCACCTCCGGGCACTGGGAGATTGCCGGCGTCCCCGTGATGCGGGCGTTTCCGACGTTTCCGGACGGATTTCCGGCTTCCTTCATCGAGGCCTTTGAACGGGCGATCGGCCATCGGTGCATCGGCAACAAGCCGGCCTCGGGCACGGTCATTCTGGAGGAGCTGGGCGAGGCGCATCTCCGGGATCACACGCCCATCGTGTATACCAGTGCGGACAGCGTATTTCAGATCGCCTGCCATGAGGCGCTGTTTCCGCCGGAGGAGCTGTATGCCTTCTGCCGGACGGCCCGGGACATGCTGCAGGGAGAGCTGGGCGTCGGCCGGGTGATCGCCAGGCCCTTTATCGGTGAGCCGGGGCATTTCGTGCGGACGGGGCGCCGCCGGGACTTCTCTCTGCCGCCCTGCGGCAGGACGCTGCTGGACGCAGTGAAGGAAGCGGGCATGGCCAGCATCGGCGTGGGCAAGATTGAGGACATCTTTGCGCATCAGGGGCTGACGGAGAGCGACCACGCGGCGGGAAATCCTGCCTGCATGGACAGCCTGATCGGCTTTATGAAGCGGGATTTCAGCGGCCTGTGCTTCACGAACCTGGTGGATACGGACTCCGTGTACGGCCACCGGAACGATCCGGTGGGGTTCGCGGAGGCGCTGGAGGCCTTTGACCGGCGGCTGCCGGAGATGCTGGCGCTGATGCGGAGCGGGGATCTGATGATCATCACCGCGGACCACGGATGCGATCCCTGCGATATTTCGACGGATCATACCCGGGAAACCATTCCGATTCTGGCCTGGACGCCGGGCCTGGCGGGGCCGGTGGATCTGGGCACGCGGGACACCTACGCGGATATCGCGGCGACCTGCGCGGAATGGCTGGGGCTGCCGGAGCGCTTCGGCGCGCTTTCCTTCGCGGAGGCGCTGCGCGGCGCGGTGAAGCCGGAGTGAGCCGATGAAAAAATGGATGATGCTCCTGCTGGGGCTGATGCTCCTGGCGGGCGGGCTGGGGGCGGCCCGGGCGGAGGAGGCGGAGGACCTGACGGCCGCCTGCCGGTTCCGCCTCAGCTACGGGGGAACCAGCGCGGGCAGGATCACGGACGGCCGGTATACCACCTACTGGGAGGATAAAAGATCCAGGCAGCCCTTCCTGATTCTGGATTCGGAAACGCCGATCCACGGGCTGTACCTCTGCTTCCGCACGGTGCCCGAGCACTATGCCGTGCAGGTGACGGCGCAGGAGAACGCCGCCCGGACCCGGGAGGAAATCGCCTGGGAAACCGTGGCGGAGGGGGACGCGGACCTGGCTCACGCCTTCTTCCCGCTGGAGGGGGTCCGGGGCGTGCGGGTGCTGGCGACGGCGGAGGAGTCCGGCGCCATGGGGTTCAACGAGGTGTTTGCCTTCGGCGCGGGGGAGCTGCCGGACTGGGTTCAGCGCTGGGAGCCGACCGAGGAAAAGGCGGACATTCTTTTTCTGACCACCCATCCGGATGACGAGCTGCTGTTCTTCGGCGGGGCCATTCCCACCTACGCGGCGGAGCGCGGGAAGCGCGTGCTGGTGGCCTACCTGACCTACAGCAACGCCACCCGCCGCAGCGAGGCGCTCAACGGCCTGTGGCACATGGGCGTGCGGCACTATCCCGTCTTCGGCACGTTCCGGGACGTTTATTCCCGCACGGCGCAGGATGCCTACGGAAAAATCCGGGGGAAGGAAGACGCGGTGCACGCCTGGCTGACGGAGATCCTGCGGAGGTACCGCCCGGAGGTGGTGGTGACCCAGGATCTGGAGGGCGAGTACGGCCACGGGCAGCATAAGATGGTGGCGGACAGCGCGCTGGCGTGCTTTGACCTGGCGGCGGAGGCGGAGGCCTTTCCGGATTCCGCGGCGCGCTACGGCACATGGCAGGTGCGCAAGCTGTATCTCCATCTGTTTGGCGAGGAAGCGGAACGGACCCGCTTCGACTGGGAGGTGCCGCTGACGCGGATGGGCGGGAAAACCGGCACGGAGCTGGCGGAGGAAGCCTTTGCCCTGCATGTGACGCAGAAGGGAAGCGGGATGAAGCTGCGGGGAAGACGGTATACATTCTCCGTCCGCCATACGGGCGGCGAGCTGTTTCCCAACACCAGCTTCGGTCTGGCCAGGACGGTGGTGGGACCGGACGAAACCCACCTGGATTTTCTGGAACATATTGATACGGAAGAATGAGGGAC
Source organism: uncultured Clostridia bacterium (assembly GCA_946534455.1). Taxonomy (GTDB): domain Bacteria; phylum Bacillota; class Clostridia; order Christensenellales; family Aristaeellaceae; genus Aristaeella. The sequence goes on from CAMNCR010000170.1 coordinate 13,364, forward strand.
GAAACAGATGAGAAGGATGATCGCGTGGGTGCTGCTGGTGATCGCGGCGCTGCAATGCGCGGGAGCGCTGGGAGAAACGGCCTTCAGTCACACGGAGGCGCCGGCATGGGCACAGGTCACGCTGAATGAACGGGGCTTTCTGGACGAGGGCGAGTATGTGCTGGAGGATGAGGAAAACGGGCACTGGATGTATGTGAACCAGACGCTGCGGATTCAGGTGGAGCGCTCCAGGGAGACCTTTGAGAAGGTCAAAAAGAAGGATCCCGCCCAGGACTTCATCGCCTATACGGCGGAAATCTGGTGCGATGTGGAGGCGGGCGTGCTGCCCTGGACCGTCTTCTCGAATCCGGAAAATCCCCGGAAGGATCCGAAATTCATCGGGGAAATAGCCACCGAGCAGGCGATCGTCTACGCATCGAGCACGGACTATTACAACTACCGGGTCGGGCGCGCAAAGGAGCAGAAGAGCAATCACGTGGGCATTGAAATCCGCAATGGGGAGATCTGGTACGATGATCCCATGATCAAGGAAGTGAAAATGCCGAACTACGAGACGCTGGCCCTTTACGCGGACGGACGGATGGACAGCTATGCGTCCCGGGACCGGGGCGCGGAGGCCTATCTGGCGGACGGCGCGATCCAGGTCTACACCTTCGGGCCCTGCCTGGTGCGGGACGGCGCGCTGACGGAGTACATCGCCACGGCCAACCGCAGCAACAATCCGCGGCATGCCTTCGGCATGGTGGAGCCGGGACATTATGTGGACGTGATCTGCGAGGGACGCCTGGGCAAGGCCAAGCCAAAGTCCACCGGCGTGATGATGGAAAACCTCGCCCAGATGATGATTGACCGGGGCTGCCAGGTGGCGGTGAATCTGGACGGCGGCCAGACGGCGGTCTGCACCTTCATGGGGAAGCAGCTCAACCGGGTCAGCTCCGACCTGCCTAAGGGACGAAAGGCCCTGGAGGTCATGGCCTTCGGAATCGGGCTGGGAAGGACGGAGAATTAATGCTTGACAGCGGCAGGCTGTCGTGATATCTTTATTCGGTAAGCCGCTCGGGAGAGGTCTGCTCTCAATGCGCTTTGCGCAACCTCAGATCCCGGCGAGTATGTATTCAGGAGGTGCTGTCCCATGTATGCCATTATTTGTGCGGGCGGCAGGCAATACCGTGTTTCCCAGGGTGATGTGATCTACATCGATAAGGTTGATCAGGAAGCAGATTCCAAGATTTCCTTCGATGTGCTGATGATCGGCGGCGACGGCGAGACGAAGGTGGGCAACCCGATTCTGTCCGGCGCGAAGGTCGAGGGCAAGGTGCTGGCTCAGGTCAAGGGCGAGAAGATCATCGTCTACAAGTACAAGAGCAAGAAGAACTACGACCGGAAGAGCGGACATCGTCAGCCCTACACCAAGGTGGAAATCACCGCGATCAACGCGTAATGATTTCCGCGACCCTGTATGAGGACGCGTCCGGTTTTTCCGGCTGCCGGATCAGCGGGCACAGCGACTATGCCGAAAAGGGCGCGGACATCGTCTGCGCGGCGGTTTCCTCGCTGAGCACCACCTGCGTGAACGCGCTGGAAAGCGTGTGCGGCGTGATTCCGGTGATTGAGCAGAATCAGGACGGCCTGATCTCCTTCCGCCTGCCGGACGAGCGCTCCGCGGCGGAAAACGAAAGGGCTCAGATTCTGATGGGGGCCCTCAGACAGGGGTTGATGGATCTGGCGGAAGGCTATCCGCGAGACGTCCAAGTGAAAATGAAAGAACGGAGGAAATGACCATGATCAAGCTGAATCTGCAGCAATTCGCTCATAAAAAGGGAATGGGCTCCACCCGGAACGGCCGGGACAGCGAGTCCAAGCGCCTGGGGCCGAAGCGGGCCGACGGGCAGATGGCGCTGGCCGGAAACATTCTGGTGCGGCAGCGCGGTACCCGGATCCATCCGGGTCTGAACGTGGGCATCGGCAAGGATGATACCCTGTTCGCCAAGACGACGGGCGTGGTTCGCTTCGAGCGTCTGGGCAGGGATCGGAAGCAGGTTTCCGTCTATCCTGTGGAAGCCGCGGCCGAGGCTCAGTAATTTGTCCAGATCCCATGGGCTGTCGCGTCGCGGCAGCCTTTTTTCATGCGGGCGATGTATCCTGCGCGGAATGAACTGATTTTAGAGGAGGAAGAATCCATGCCTATCAGGAGCGAAAAGAAAACCTTTTATATCACGACCCCGATCTATTATCCCAGCGATAATCTTCACATCGGGCACGCCTACTGCTCAACGGCGGCGGATTCCATGGCGAGGTTCAAGAAGCTGACGGGATACGATACCTATTTCCTGACCGGGACGGATGAGCACGGGCAGAAAATCGAAAAGAAGGCCCAGAGCCGGGGCATGACGCCCAAGGCCTATGTGGACGAGATCGTGGCCGGCATCAAGCAGCTGTGGAAGCTGATGGACATCGACTATGATGATTTTATCCGCACGACGGACGAGCGCCATGTGGAGGGCGTGCAGAAGATTTTCAAGCGCCTGTACGATCAGGGCGATATCTACAAGGCCGAGTATGAGGGCTGGTACTGCACGCCGTGCGAGAGCTTCTGGACCGAGCTGCAGCTGAAGGAAGGAAAATGCCCGGACTGCGGAAGGCCGGTGGAAAAGACCCAGGAGGAAAGCTACTTTTTCCGGCTGAACAAGTACGCGCCGTGGCTGATTCAGTATATTGAGGAGCATCCGGAATTCATTCAGCCCGCCAGCCGCGCCAACGAAATGATCAACAACTTCCTGAAGCCCGGCCTGCAGGATCTGTGCGTCAGCCGGACCAGCGTCAAGTGGGGCATTCCGGTGACCTTTGACCCGAAGCATACGGTGTATGTGTGGATTGACGCGCTGAGCAACTATATCACGGCCCTGGGATACGATACGGAGCATGATGAGCTGTATCGGAAATACTGGCCGGCGGACGTGCATCTGGTGGGAAAGGAAATCGTCCGTTTCCACACGATTATCTGGCCGATCCTGCTGCATGCCCTGGATCTGCCGCTGCCCAGGCAGGTGTTCGGCCACGGCTGGCTGGTGATCGACGGGAAGAAGATGGGCAAGAGCGTCGGCAACGTGGTGGATCCCGTGGTGCTGTGCGAGCGGTACTCCAGCGACGCGGTGCGCTATTTCCTGATGAGGGAAATGCCCTTCGGCAACGACGGGGAATTCACCCTGAAGGCCATGCTGACCCGGATCAACGCGGATCTGGCAAATGACCTGGGCAACCTGGTGAGCCGGACGGTGGCGATGATTGAGAAATATGACGGCGGGCTGCTGCCTGCGGTTGGCGCCGTGGAGGATGTGGATCGCGCGCTGTGGAAGCTGGCGGAGGAAACGCCGGCGCGCGTGGAGGCGGAGATGAACGCCTTCCAGTTCTCGAATGCCCTGCAGGAGATCTGGAAGCTGGTGGGCGAGTGCAACCGCTACATCGACGTGACCCAGCCCTGGGTGCTGGGCAGGAGCGAGGAGGGCAGGCCGCGGCTGAACACCGTGCTGTATACGCTGGCGGAATGCGTGCGCCGGGTGGCCGTGATGGTCAGCTTTGTCATGCCGAGAACGCCGGAGCGGATTTTCGCGCAGCTGGGCCTGGAGGACGCGGAGCTGAAGACCTGGGATTCCGTCTGCCGTCCCTTCGGAGCGCTGAGCGCCGGACTGAAGGTGTGCAAGGGGGAGGCGCTGTTCCCGCGGCTGGATATTCAGAAGGAAATCGATCGGGATGCCGCTCCCGAGGAGCCGAAGCAGGTCAGGGAAGCCCCGAAGGCGGACCGGAAAAAGGACGCGAAGGCGGACAAAAAACAGGAAGAGACCTGCCCGGCGGAAATCGACATCGAGACGTTTGAGCGCTGCCGGATTCAGGTGGCCCGCGTGGTGGCCTGCGAAAAGGTGGAAAAGAGCAGCAAGCTGCTGAAGTTCACGCTGAGCCTGGGCCGGGACGGTGAGCGCACCGTGGTCAGCGGCATCCAGAAATATTACGATCCGGCTGCGCTGGTGGGCCGGCAGGTGGCGGTGATCACGAATCTGAAGACCGCGCGGCTGGCGGGCATCGAGAGCCAGGGCATGATCCTCAGCGCGCTGGACGACGCCGGCAACCTGCGCCTGGTGACGGTGGAGGAAGGGGTCGCCGACGGGGCGGTGATCGGCTGACATGGAATGGTTTGATTCTCACTGCCATGTGAACGAGGAACGGTTTGATGAGGATCGGGAGGACGTGCTGCGGCGGATGCGGGAAAACGGGGTGACCCGTTTCGCGGTGATCGGCTCCGACATGGAAACCTCCCGCCGGGCCCTGGCCTTTGCCAGGGCCCGGGAGGACGCCGTGGCCGCGGTGGGCATTCATCCCCATGAGGCAAAGGGCTTCCGGGAGGAAGATCTGGACGAGCTCCGGGATATGCTGCTCCGGGGAGGAGCGAGCCTGCTGGGAGAAATCGGACTGGATTATCATTACGACCTGAGCCCGCGGGACGTCCAGGCGGAGGTCTGCAGGAAGCAGATGGAGCTGGCCTGGGAAATCCGGCGGCCCGTCGCCTACCATATCCGGGAGGCGCATGGGGACATGCTGGAGATCATGAAGGACATGAAGTCCCGCCTGACGGGCGGGATCATTCACTGCTTTTCGGGCAGCGCGGAGATGGCGAAGGAGTATCTGAAGCTGGGCTACTATATTTCCTTTGCCGGACCGCTGACCTTCAGGAAGGCGCCGAAGCTGCAGGAGGCGGCCCGGATGATTCCGCGGGACCGGCTGCTGATCGAGACGGACAGTCCGTATATGGCGCCGGAGCCGGTTCGCGGACAGCGGAACGAGCCGGGGTATGTGCGGTTTGTCGGACTGAAGCTGGCGGAGCTCCGGGGAGAGGCGCCGGAGGAGGTCGCCGCCTATACCACGGAGAACGCGATGCGCGTATACGGACTTGCAGAATAATCAGGGGCGGAGGCAGGCATGGGAAAAATCGTCGTTTTGGCGGAAAAGCCCAGCGTGGCACAGGATATCGCGCGGGTGCTTGGCTGCAGGGAACGGGGCGACGGGTATGTCAGCGGAGAAAGGTATCTGGTGACCTGGGCGGTCGGCCATCTGGTGACCCTGGTGGAGCCGGACGAGCTGGATGAAAGGTATAAGCGCTGGAGCTTTGACACGCTGCCGATTCTGCCTGAGGTGATTCCGCTGAAGGTGATTTCCTCCAGCCGGAGCCAGTACGCGAAGGTCAAAAAGCTGATCAACGCTCCGGATACGGAGTCGCTCATCTGCGCGACGGACGCGGGACGCGAGGGCGAGCTGATTTTCAGGTATATCTATGAAAAGGCCGGGTGCAAAAAGCCCTTTCACCGCCTGTGGATTTCCTCCATGACGGATGAAGCCATTCAGGAGGGCTTTCGCAACATCCGCGACGGGGCGGAATACGACGGGCTGTATGAGAGCGCGCGGTGCCGGAGCCAGGCGGACTGGCTGGTGGGAATGAATGCCAGCCGGGCCTTTACGCTGCGGTATGACACGCTGCTGACCGTCGGCCGCGTGCAGACGCCGACCCTGGCGATTCTCGTCCGGCGGAGGCAGGAAATCGAGCAGTTTGTTCCGGAGGGGTACTGTACGCTTTCCGCCTCCTTCGGGGATTACAGCGGCATCTATTTTTCCGACAAGCTGGAGCCGGATACCCATCTCAAAACCCTGGAGGAGGCCCAGGCGATCGCCGCGCAGATTCAGGGACAGCAGGCGCGGGTGGAGAAGACGGAAACCGTGCGGAAGCGGGAGCTTCCGCCTCAGCTCTATGATCTGACCAGCCTGCAGCGGGATGCCAACAAGCTGCTGGGCTTTACGGCGGACCGGACGCTGAAGCTGGCCCAGAGCCTGTATGAGAAGCACAAGGCCCTGACCTATCCCCGGACGGACAGCCGGTATCTGCCCCCGGATATGATTCCGCGGGTGGTGCAGACGATGCATCTTCTGCCGGAGAAATACCAGCGCTTTGTGCCGGGCGCGCTGCCGGAGGGAAAGCTGCCGGTGACCCGGCGCACGATAGACGCCAGCCGGGTTTCCGATCATCACGCGCTGCTGCCGACGGCCAAGCGCGTCAATCCGGAGTCATTCGCCGAGGATGAGCGCCTGCTCTATGATCTGGTGGTCCGGCGGATGCTGGCCGCCTTCTATCCGGCCTGTGAATACGATCAGACCCGGATTGTGACCCGGGTCGGGGAGCACGCCTTCCGCACCACCGGACGGCAGGTGCTGGTGAACGGCTGGCACGAGGTTCCGGCCACGGAAAAGCCGCCCCGGCAGCGCAAGGGCGCCCGGAAGGACGAGGAGGAGTCCGAGGTGCCGCTTCCGCCGCTGCGGGAGGGGGAGACCCGAGAGGTGAAAAAGACGCAGATCCGGGAGGACACGACCCGGCCTCCGGCTCCCCACACGGATGCGTCGCTGCTGGCGGCGATGGAGTCCGCCGGCCGGGAGCTGGATGATGAGGAGCTGGCCAGGTTGATGAAGGGCAGCGGCATCGGCACGCCCGCCACCCGGGCCGCGATGATTGAACGCCTGCTGAAGGTGGGCTACGCGGAGCGGAAGGGAAAGACGCTGCAGGCGACGGACAAGGGCGTCAGGCTCATTGAGGTCATGCCCCCGGAGCTGGCCAGCCCGGAGCTGACGGGAAAATGGGAGCTGGCGCTGCATCAGATTACGGACGGCCAGCAGGATCCGGCCCGGTTCATGGCCGGCATCCGGGAGATGAGCACCCGGCTGGTGGCCTACGCCAGGACGGAGGCCAGGCCTGTCCGCTTTCCGCAGGATCAGGCGCGCGGGGCCAGAGGCAGGCGCACAGGAAAAAGCGCCCAGGCGGCGCTCCCGGAAACGGTGTGCCCCCTGTGCGGAAAGGGGCAGCTCCGGGAGAGCAGCAAGGGCTTTCACTGCACGGAGAAGGCCTGCTCCTTTACGGTCTGGAAGGACTGCCTGACGCGGGGCGGCGGCCCCATGCTGGATGCGAAGCTGATCCGGCTTCTGCTGGAGAAAAAGGAGCTCAGAGGGTCCACGGGCACGCTGGTGATGCGGGAGAACACGCTGCTGTTCTATCCGCAGGGCAGCGATGCGCCAAGCGTGCGGCGGGCCATGGTATACGAACGGAAAAACGGGGAATGAAAGGAGAAACGGAACGATGGCGGAGCAGCTGAAAAACCGGAATGAAATCGACGCAAAGTACAAATGGGATCTGACCCACATTTTTCCGAATGACGAAGCCTGGCAGGCGGCCTATGACCAGGCCATGGCGGCGGTGAGCCGGGTGGCGGCGCTGGACGGGCATGTGGCGGAGAATCCGGGGAAGGCCATCCGGGAGGTTTACGCCTTCCAGGAGGAATTCATGCCGGTCATGGAATATGCCTTTCTGAGAAAGGAAACGGACAACACGGATCCCGTGGCCCAGGGGCTGAAGGATCAGGCGATCCGGCTGGCGGTGACCGCCGGCGCCGCGACGGCCTTTCTGCAGCCGGAGCTGCTGGAGCTGCCGGAGGCGGAGCTGGAGGCGCTGCGGAATTCCCCGGAGATGGCGGACTTTGACGCCATGCTGCGGGAGGTGCAGCTGGCCAAGCCCCATACGCTGCCGAAGGAGCAGGAACGGCTGATTGCCATGATGGGAGAGGTGGCCGAAGCGCCGGGCGAGATCTTCAGCGCGTTTTCGGACGCGGACCTGAAGATTGCGCCGATTCAGATGCCGGACGGCAGCCAGCAGGAGCTGACCGAGGGCAACTACTCCACCTTTATTCACAGCGCGGACCGGGAGGTGCGGCGGCAGGCGTTCCACAACCTGATGACGGCCTACGAAGCCTTTGGCAACACGGTGGCCGCGGTGTACGGCGCCAGCGTCAAGAAGGATCAGTTCATGGCCGCGAGCCATGGCTATGCCAGCGCCAGGCAGGCGGCCATGAAGCCGCTGGAGATTCCGGAAAGCGTGTATGACAACCTGATTGAGGTGGTGCATGAGTATCTGCCCGTGCTGCAGGAATATCTGCGGCTGCGCAAGAGGCTGCTGAAGCTGGATGAGCTGCACCTGTACGATCTGTACACGCCCATGGTGCAGGATTTTGAAATGAAGCTGCCCTACGAGGAGGCCTTTGACCTGGTGCTCCAGGGCCTGAGCCC